>NZ_CAUQCJ010000024.1:0-28896 GCF_963516515.1 uncultured Streptococcus sp.
AACAACCACATTGACAACATTCATTTGATTTATGTTGGTCAAGAGTTGGTTATCGCTGGTCCTGTAGCACCAGCTGCAACACCAGCGCCAACTACTTATGCAGCACCAGCTGCTCAAGATGAAACTGTTTCAGCTCCAGTGGTAGAAACTCCAGTAGCAGAAGAAACAGTAGCTTCAACAGAAACTTCAGCACCAGCTGCAACTGTAAGCGGATCTGAAGCAGAGGCTAAAGAATGGATTGCTCAAAAAGAATCAGGCGGTAGCTACACAGCTACAAATGGACGTTACATCGGACGTTACCAATTGACAGATTCATACTTGAACGGTGACTACTCAGCTGAAAACCAAGAACGTGTAGCAGATGCTTATGTTGCAGGACGTTACGGTTCATGGACTGCCGCTAAAAACTTCTGGCTTAATAACGGCTGGTATTAAGAAATAACTAGCAGAATAAGATGTAAAGAGGTTGGGCAAAAAGTCTTTAAAATTAGAAAAACGCATCATATCAAGTGTTCACAAAAATCTTGATATGACGCGTTTTTTTGTGGGAAGATTTACTTCATATTCTCCTGAAATTGAGTTTTTGATAGCCTCTGGTAATTTTTATAACTTGGTGCAAACTACCTATACTCTTCGAAAATCTCTTCAAACCACGTCAGCTTTATCTGTAACCTCAACGCTGTACTTTGAGCAACCTGCGGCTAGTTTCCTAGTTTGCTCTTTGATTTTCATTGAGTACTAGTAAATATTCAGATGATGAGCTTGAATTACATGTGTTAAATGTTGGTTGGGCTGTATGTTGAGCAGCAGTATACTAGTGAGAGCAAGGACAGAACTTAGCTTCTATTTGATTCAAGGAGATAGTTTTTATAAACCCTTTACTTATCAAAAATATAAAAAGGATTAATCAGTAATTTATTCAATTAATTTTCAAGGAGTAATTTGTTATTTTTTATATTACTCTTTTTTATTTCTTTGATTTTCAAATTCTGTAAAATTGCCCATAGAAATTTCTATTTGATTATTTTCAATGAAAGCAATTCTTTGTACAATCAAATCGAAAAAGTAGTGGATGATGGCATTTACATCAAGGTCAAGTTTGGTATTCATCAGGGAAACTAGCTCCTACTATATCTATCACAAAGATGATGCTGAGAAAAATCGCTATATGAAAGGTAGAACGTTGATTCGCCAATTCAGCTCTGAAAATCAAACTATTCCATTCCGCAGAAAAACAACTGTGGAGATGATCAAGGAAAAGATTGAGGAAATGTATACTTTACTTGAGCTGGATACGGAGAAGTAATCTTATATTACAATTAAGGATAATCTAGTTTATAAATTGGTAGCGTCTGAATTGAGAATTAATGTTTTGCAAGAAAGAATATCAATATTAAATCAAGTAGCAAAATATTTGTTGTCTTCAATTGAAAACAAGCAAAAAATGAAGTTGAATCTTTAAAAAATGAATATAACTGAGGAAATTGGCATTGATGTTGCTGAGAAGGAGTTGAATGAGTTAAGTATACAGATAGCATTAGAGAGCGATAGATATGAGAATATCGTATTTAAAGTGAATAAGTTTATCAATCGTTTGAGTAAGAAAATTTTAAAAGAAGAAGGGATAGGTTTTCAAAAATAACCTATCTAGTCATTGTTTATATATAATCTGTATCTTTTGGTTTATTAATTTGTATTTAAAATTTCATCATGTTACAATTGAAATTATCAAACAGTTTTATTCTTATGCTCAGGAAAATGGATTTCAAAAACTAAAAGAAAGTAAAGTTGTTAGACCTAGAGGGGCAGATCCTATTTTTAATATGTCTGCTATTTCAGAGCATATTAGTTTATTTAAAATACCATCTGAAACTGGTTGCGTGGAAAAATATGTAACAAAAAATCTATCATGTTTTTCAAATAAATTAGATGGCGTCGGTAAATCAAGTAGCAGAACATTTACTGGTTTCATACTCTTCGAAAATCAAATTCAAACCACGTCAACGTTGCCTTGCCGTACTCAAGTACAGCCTGCGGCTAGTTTCCTAGTTTGCTTTTTGATTTTCATTGAGTATCAGTTGAAAACAAGCAAGAAATGAAGTTAAATCTTTCAAAATTGAATATAACCGATAAAATTTGCATTGATGTTGTTGAGAGAGAGTTGAATGAGTTAAGAATCCATATAGAATTAGAGGGCGATAGTTACGAAGAGGTAATATTTAGATTTGATAAGTTTATTAATTGCTTAAATAAAGAAAAATTTGTGTATCTAAATAGCAGAGATATTTAAAAAGTGCACAAATTACTCATTTTAAATGTTCTAAAATTTGTTAAAATTATGGAAAAAGGAGGAATACATTATGTGTGATATATCTAAAACTAGCTGAAATTTTTTAGTGATAATATTAGTGTTGAAGAGCAGTTGAATAGGTTCGTACTTTTTAATTCAGGAGATAGTCTCTTAGATTGGAAAATGTAGTCGATGCTTTACATGTTCTCATGGATGTACTAGAAATCATGTTCACTGTTAGAAACTAAACATAGATTTCCTTTGTTTATTATTAAAAACATAGAACAAAAAATATTAACAGATGTAAAGATATTATCAAGCCAGCTAAAAGAAGAGTTATTAAAAGAGGTTGATTGAACCTTGATAAAGGAGGATCGGATGGAAGGAATTATTGGAACGCTTGAATTTTATGCTCCTGTACTTGTACTAGGAGTAGTCATCATTGGTATTGTATACTTTATGAAAAAACGAAATGATAAAAAATAGTGTATAGATTGGTTTTATCACTATTATTTCTAACCAATGCTCTTGAGGAGTATTGGTTTTTATTGTGCCCTAGAAAAAGACAAGAAGCCTCAATTACGACTCAATTCTGCACGAAATACTCATGAAATAGATTTTTCTACAAGCTATAATGATTATATAAAAGAAATGGAGGAAACGATAATGCCACAACTAGTAGTGACAGGATTAAATAAGACATTTGGAGAAGGCGAAAGTTTAGTCCATGCCTTATCTGATATTTACCTTTCAGTAAATAAGGGTGAATTTTTAGCCATTATGGGGGCTAGTGGTAGTGGAAAGACAACTTTATTGAATTGTATATCCACTATTGATAAACCTGATTCGGGCAGTATTGTTTTTGAAGATTTTGATATGATTCAAGCAAAAGAAAGCCAATTAGCCGATTATCGCGCTAAGAATATCTCTTATATTTTTCAATCTTATAATCTGGTAGAGACCTTAACAGTTTATGAAAACGTAATTTTACCACTTCAAATTCAAGGAAAATCCATTAGAAAATATCAAAAGAAAATTAATGATGTTTTGGGTAAATTAGCTATTCAAAATTTAAAAAATAAATTTCCAAATCAATTATCAGGTGGGCAACGTCAACGTGTCGCAACAGCTAGAGCGTTAATAGATGATTCCAAACTCTTGATTGCAGATGAACCGACAGGAGCTCTTGACTCTGCTAACTCAGAAAATCTCATGTCTCTCTTACAAGAAATTAATCGAATGTTTGAAATAACTATTCTACTAGTTACTCACGATCCTGCTGCTGCTAAATATTCGTCTCGAATGGTTCTTCTCAGTGATGGACAGATTATCGATGATATTGAGCGGAATGGACTATCAAACGACTTATACCTAGAAGAAATATACAGACGAACAAGATAGGAGGGGAGCTATGTACCCAAAGTTAATTTTACGTAATGTATTTAGAAACTTACAAACCTATACGATTTATTTTTTAAGTCTTGCTTTGATTTATAGTCTTTTGTACGCCTTTAATGCTCTTCCAAGTCATCCTGTCATGCAGAGCTTATCGGGTGCGAAAGAAATGTTGACGACAATCATGAGCCAGTACATGGGACTTATTTCATATTTGATACTCGGTACTGTCGCCTTTCTTATTGTTTACTCTACAAATTTTGTTTTAGGAAGACGACAAAAAGAGCTCGGGTTATATTCAACACTTGGAATGAAAAAATATCAAATTATCGGAACGCTATTCTTTGAAACGATGTTAGTAAATATCTTTGCTCTAGTTCTAGGATTTACTTTTGGGCTAATCTTACTTATTTTACTTGCTCACATTGCTTCTGAGTTTTTTATGGCAAATTATTTTGGAAATCTATTCTTTTTAGATCCTAAGTCACTCTCTCTGTTGGGCTATTCCTATGTGGTAACTAGTTTAATAGTTGGTTTAATGGACATTTTGAAATTTAGAAAGAAACAAATCATTAGCTTAATTCAAGAAAACGGCATTGAAAAATCACGAATTATTAAAGAAAATTCTATTTTACAATTGTTAATTTTCATTATTTCAAGTATTGTTATCATCTCTGGTAGTATTTATTTTTCTGATTATCATCACTTATCCATTTTGAAAAACTGGGGAGTTTTATTAGTATCTATTTTAGTGATCTTTGTCATTTTATTTTACAACACCTTAAGTAATTTCTTACTTGGAGTTGTTAAGAAAGTATCTTCATTCTATTATAATAAATTAAACTCATTTAAAATCCGCCAATTTTCCAAACAAGCGGACAGCAATTCTGTAACGCTAGCAGTACTATCTATGACCTTGACTTTGGCTCTTAGTTTACTAGTGTTTGGTGGCAGTTCATACACAACCATGAACCATGAGTTGAATCGTTATGCCCCTTATGATTTACAAGCCAATTTATATAGAGGTAATGAGTTTCATTATGGAAACGAGAGTGTAAAAGATAGATTACAAGCAGACGGCTTTGATTTTGATGTCGTAAAAGAAGACTATGTTTATTCAACTTTTACGAGTGTTCTGACTTATAAAGATATCATAGATACTAGTCAGTTATGGGAGCACGATAAAGGGTTACCTGATTCAAAAGTCCATATTTTAGGAATTTCAACTTATAATCATCTAAGAAAACTACAAGGTGTAAAAGATATTGACTTAGCTGATGATGGCTATCTAGTAAATGCCAATTACAAAGGAACCATTAAACAAATCCAAGAATTTTTACTACAAAAGAAAGATTTATCAATTGGCGGTTATTCTTTAAAATTGGCATCATCCCAACCATTAGATACTGTTTATTTTCTTTCTTCAGTAGGATTAAATGATTCGGGGACTCTTATTGTACCAGATAAAGTTATTAAAGAATTAAACGAAGACTTTACAACTTATGTGGTTAAATATAAAGAAAATATTGATAAAAGAAAAATTGAAGCATTTATGAAAGAGTGGGTTGATAAGCATTACTTTACGGTGGATGGTACAGAATTAAATGACTTCACTTATCAAAGTAAGGTGAGATTATCTGAGCTTTATATAGGATTTATGGGAGTCATTGTACTAGTATTGATATTTATTAGTGTTGTGTTTATTATTATTTCACTTAGCATTTTATCTCTACAAATCTCAACTAGTGCACTAGACAGCATTAATGATTATCGTATCTTATATCTATTGGGAAATAAGAAAAAACAAAATAAGAAAATACTTATTCATCAAATTATAAGTTACTTCTTTGTTCCCTTGCTACTTGCTGTTCCATTAGCGGTTTCTCTAAGCAAGTCCTTATTAGGTTACTTTGAAAACTTTGCCAATACAACTATCACTATTGATGTGACTTATCTAGGAGTGGCAGCTCTTCTCTTTCTAATTTACTTAGTCATAACCTATAAAGTGAGTTGGCATATTCTTGATCAAAATTAGGATAAAACTAGGATACTGTTAAATAGTACCCTAGTTTTATGCTATACTATACTTATAAAATAGAGGGAGATGATTATGATGAAAAAATTGTAAAAATCATTTCTAATCATTCATTATGGTTGTGGCAATTAACTTTGCTGAATCACTTGATTTTGATGTTCTACATATACTATAGAGTTCCTATTTATTATGAAAGTGGTCTTACGCAAAAGTTCTCCGTAATACTTGTGATTTTATTGATTGTGTCCAGCTATGTTTGTAACTTTACTACCTTTCGACATAGTGAATTAAAATTATGGACTATCTTTTTGCTAGCTTTGATCAGTTGGCAAGCCATCTTTCAACAAGGAACAAGTAACACTTTGTTGCATTTTTTTGACATACTGAATCCAATTAATTCATTTTTATTGGTTTATAGTTCTCTTTCGATAATTTTACTAGGTGAGAAGATTGGGGAAGAATTGATGAATGTTTCACTAGCTTTAACCATCATTACCACTTTTTCTTACTTTATCCATTTTCCATTGTTTCTATTCTTATCGCTTTTCACAACCTTTTTCCTTACATTTGTTCCTTTGATTTTATTACTCTTTTATCAAATAGAGTTGCGAAAAGTGCTAACTTATCAAAAACGAAATGTCATGATTTTGTCGGTTGTCTTACCTATTTCCTATATTGTATCGTATGTTAATACAACAGGAGCGAGTGTTCTAAATTTGTTTTGGTATGTTGAAGTATTATCTATCCTAACTTTTTTACATTTCAAGACGATATTTACGTCCTTTAAAAAGAAGATTGATGAATTAAAATTTTCTTATTTAAAGGCTTTTACACGCTTAATTTTCCTAATAGGAGTATTATTACTATTTTCGTTTATTGGTTTTCAACTTGATTTGAATATAAGTTTTTTAATTTTAAATATAGTTCTGCTTATTATGGCTATTGTTGCCGAAGAATGTATTCGATTGTTTCACGTATCTGATATGAGAAATGCGAAAGATTATCTGGAAATTCTATTTTTGAAGAGAAATAGAATGGTTAATCATCTTCTTTCTAATGAGTTTGTAGAACAGCAATTTTCAGAATTTCTTCATAATGAAATTTTACAAAGTGTAATGGCTGTTAAGAATTTCAATGCTTATAGTCAAAATGAGATGTTTGGGAATCAAATAAATCTTGTTACTGAAGAACTGGTGCAACGAATCAGAGAACGAATGGATTATTACCAGCCTATGAGTGAAGTAGATGAGCCTCTATCAAAAAAATATCAGGCTCTTATCGAAAGGATTGAGAAAAGATATAATAAAGAAAGTTCAGTAGTGGTATATTTTCCACCTAAATTTTCTTTAATGACACCCTATGATAAAATTGTCTATCGTTTTGTTGAGGAGTTAATTACTAATGCGGTTAAATATTCACAAGAAGGAGAGATTTCTTTAGAAATCAAGATAAAACAGGATGTTATTTTTATAGTTTCTGAAAATAAATCGATTTCTACCAAAGATCATTCTCTGGGATATGGCTTGAAAAATATGGCAAATAAATTAAGTATTTTAGGTGGTAAAATGGATACTTTAAATGAGAATGGTATTTTTCGTATTGTTATTGAACTACCGATTGATAAGGAGCTATGTTATGAAAATTTTGTTGATTGATGATCATAAATTGTTTAGTCAGAGTATTAAACTGATTTTGGAATTATCAGAGGATATTGAAAGGGTAGATTTGATGGATGATTTTTCTTCTGTCTTGGATTTTCCTTATGATGAATATGACATTATTCTGATTGACATAAACTTGACTAGTTTGTATCAGGAGGATGGGCTATCTTTAGCTCAAACGATTATTAAAAATGGATGTTCTGCTAAAATTGTTATCTTAACTGGATATAGTAAAAAAATGTATGAGTATCGTGCTAAGATAATGGGGGCCTGGGGCTTTTTGGATAAGAGTATTGGTCCAGAGGAATTACTTCAAAACTTGCTAAGGATTTATCAGGGAGGAAAGATTTTTTCAGATGAAGTAGTAGTAGATATCTTGACTTCCCGGGAAATAGAGATGTTAGAACTAGTCCGAAATGGTCTGACCATAGATGATATTTGTGAAAAAGTCTATGTGAGTAAGAGAACTGTTTCAAATCATCTTGCAAGTATATTTTCAAAATTAGGAGTATCTAATAGACAGGAGGCTATTCATGTTGCGGAGCAACTAGGTTACTTCTCGCCCGAATGATGAATAAGGTTCGTGGCTCTATTTGTTTATTAATTAGAAATCTCAATCTAAATTCTTTGATGAACCATTTGTTACTTTGATAATTGATGTCATTATTTTGATTCTACCCATTTTACAAAATCTTTTATCCATAAGAATAAATCTTATATGAAATAGTTGAAATAGTGAGTTAATTATAGGCATCCTAAACTTGAGTGAGTATGGTTGCGAAAGTGATTATTACTTACCCTTTTTTAAAAAATCCTTTACATAGAAATAAAAGTTTATATAGGTTGGAAAATCAAGATTATGCCTCTTTGAAATATGTTTTTGAGGGAGAAAGAAAGCAACAGACTTCCTTATCTTTTGATGAAAAGATTTATCTAGACTGGATAGATGCTATTCTAACCTATCAATGTGAACACCAATTAAACCTAGCTATTTCAAAAATAGAGGACATCCTCAGTAGGATTAGTATTGATAAAGTGGACTACTTATATATTTTGAATACCCTGCTGATTTTCTTAGGCTATGATGAGGATAAGGAGAAATTTGAACAACTATATGAACAGGTTTCCGTAGCCCTTTCAAAAATCGATACCAGTGTGCGTGAACAAATTGAGTTGTATATCAAAATAAAATACAATTATTGTTACCACCTTTGGAAACAGGAGGAGATGGACAAGTCCAGAGCGCTATTATTGGAGATGATTGAATTTTGTAACAAATATCATAGTAGCTTTAGGTTAGCAGATTTATATTGTTTGTTGGGAAATGTAACAGAGGATCTTGATATCTCTGTTGCTAAGGACTATTATATGAAAGCTAAGGTGCTCTATCTAATTGAAAATAATGAAGTTATGGCACTCAAGGTAGAAAAATATCTGATGGATAAGTAGTCAGAGAATGTATGAGGATAGCAGAAGCTATCTTTTTTATGTGTGAAAATATAATTATAATTCTTCTTTTTGAAAATATCTAATATGTTGCTTTAATTGCTTGACAGGTTATATATGTTGATTTATAATATAGGTGAAACGAGTTATGTAAACGCTACCAAAAACGGTATTCTTAACTTTGTATTTGGTTAAGAATTATGATGTAGCTAGAAAAGGGGTGGAAAAATGTTTAAAAATAAGGAACTTTTTCGAGTAGTCATGATATTTGTGATAGGAATCATCCTCATTTTGATGACACCCGTCTTATTTAAAGTTGTTATGGCACTATTTTAAAAATAAATAGGCCTCTGCTTTAGGTGGAGTAGTGAATCAGGAGGTTAAGTAATGAACTACAATTTAAAATATATCTTATCAGGACTATTTGTCCTAGTCTTTATAGGTTTCCTAGTTTGGGTGAGTTATGTTAATCAGAGGAAGGAAGAAGAGCATTCGGATGTGTCTTTTGAAGCGAGGTTAGATAGTGAGGTCAAGGCCTTATATAAACAACTAGGATTGGGTGAGGAGCCTCATTATTTCTTAGCTTATCGTTACCTACATCCTTGGTTTAATTTGGCGATTTTACCACCAACAGTTGAAATTTTCTTAACTAAAATAGCGCTGGTGATGGTGACTCCAGATGAACTACTGATAAGAAATCTTGGAAATGGGATGACTTTCACAAGTGAGCACCATCGTGATTTGCGGCAAGGACTTATCCGCATTCCAAAATCAGAGATGAAAGAATTTGAGATTCGCAACTGGAAAAAAGTTTTTATATTTGGCGATTTTTTGACAATTAAAACAAGCCAACATAGCTATTATTTACAGGTTAGAGATGATGGACTTCAAAAAGGAAGTCTTTCTACCAAACAATTCTCAGACTTGAAAAGACAAGATTTTCTAGGATTATTAACAGATAAAAGAACATTCTGATAGACAATTGCTCAAAAAGCTAATCTCTGAACGTTCAAAAATTCAAAAACCACACAGTGTTTCTTTCAACTTGATTGTGTCCAAGGCTGAAATCACTGTGTGGTTTTATTTAGAAGCTAAGTTTTTTTCTTTCCTTCGCTTGATAATAGGTTTCTACTTCTTTTTTGAGATGAGACAGCATAGAAGTTTCATCGGTTAGCTCCAGAAGGGAGAACCCTTTTTGGATAAGTTTAGAATCGTCTGTACAAATCCCAATACGGACATAGCAGATAGCAAGCCTATCGTAGTGCTTCTTTTTCTTGGCATCCTCTAGTAAAGTATAGCAGATTTGCTTACACATGTTTTTATCTTGATTGTATAGATAGAGTGTGGAAAGGTTTAATAGAATTGTCATTCGCAAGTCATATAAATGTTGATAGTTTTTATAGACTTCTAAGCGTTGCAAGATTTTTCCAGTGATGAGATGGAGGTGTTCAATGGGAAAGCTGAAAAGGATGGTATTGAGGATTTTTAGGTCACTTTCATACCATGTATCTTGTTTTTCAATTTTTTCCCACAGTTTTTGGATAGTCTGTTTCACTTGGTCTGATAGTTGCTCTGTACCATGTTGACGGATATGAATGACAACTTCCAGCATATCCCTGATCTCTTCTATAGGGAGGTCATGATGGGTCTTGAGATAGTTTTGGCATGTTTCAAAAAAATCAACTAGACCACTGCTGCCAATGATAGAACTCATATTAAGATAAGTTTGCATGATTTCTGTTCGTTGGCTCGGTTGATAGAGATGGCAGATATAGTCAAACTCTTCAAAACTCATATTGATTTGACGGAGAAGAAATTCCATATTTTCATATTTGGGAGTTGCCTTGCCGCTTTCAATCTTTGATAAGCTAGTTCTTGAGATAACACCCCCACAGACCTCTTCTTGGGTTAATCCTTTTGACTCGCGTATTTCTTTGTAGACCTTTCCGAAATCATAACGCATAATTTTCTCCTTTTCGTGAAAAAAGTTAACAAATAATAAAATCCTATTAAAAATATTGTATCATAGTAACAGGAATAGTAAAAAAGAAAACTAAAATAATGTGTGAAAAAAGTTAACTAATTTTAAAATAGAGTAAAGAAGAGGTATACTATAGATACAAAATACAGATAGGAGGGAAAGAGTATGAATAAAAAAGTTTTTCGCTTTTTAGTTGTTCTTGCTTTCTTATTCAGCATTGCTACGGTTTTCCCATGGAAATGGCCGATATAATGCGCTAGTTGTAAAAATGAAAGGAAGGTGTGTCCAATGGACTACGATACTTGTTGATAAATTACTATAGCTGTTTTTACGGAACAGCTCTCGATAATAGGAGAAATAAATCATGAGAAAATTAGTTAGAATTGGTGTTGCATCTTTAATGGTATGTGGTATACTTGCTACTACAAATGCTTTAGCAGAATGGGTTGATGGTGGTCAATGGAACTATGGAGTAGGTTGGACAGGAACTTTTGGATATTCTGATTATTTACATTCTACTCGATCTCATACAGCAACTGTCAAGCATGGAGGTAGAATCTCTAAGGATCGTGAAGATCCCGAGGTTTGGGCTCAAGCTTCCCTTAATAAAATTCCGCCAACAGGATTAGAATATTTCTATGGATTTTAAGTGAAATTTTCCCTCTCCTATTAGGAGAGGGAAAACTTTAGTGGAGGTACTTTTATGAAAAAAATCAGTCATCTTTGTATGTTTCTGCTGTTGCTGTGTACCACTTTTTTTGTTTTTAATGTAAACTACACACGTGAAGCGGTTCGGATTCGGGAAATGGGAAAGACTGTAGATTCTTTGGATTTGTATTTGAAAGATATTAACGAACCTGCAGCGTCTGTTCTTCGATTTTTTGAGGATGTATCAAAGGAGTACAAAGTCTCCATCATCAAAACAGACAGTGGTGATGAGGTAATCAAGTCTGGTGTTTTTGATAAAGATACCTTCCCCTACCAAGAGTTTGGGATTTCTTCTCTTGATTTTACCACAGATGGTGAAGGAGTCTACAGTAATAAAAAAATTTCTAATAAACTTGGTACGATACCGACCTTTCTAAAAGCCAAGCCTATTCAGCTTATAACTTTTCAAACCTATATCAAGGATACATCTCGTAGTTTAAATGGTCGCTATACGATAACTTCTACACAAGAGATGGATAAGGATAGGATTGTACAGAAATGGAGCGATTTTTTCAAGATAGACCAGGCTACTTTGCTAGAGCCTACCTATAAAAGTGCAGTGGAAGTCATAAATCGAGATTTGCTTTTATCTGCCATTGTTTTTGTCTTGGCTATTTTACTTCTTGTGTTAGTAACAGTTTATCAGCCGATGATGGAGATGAAACGAGTGGGGGTTCAAAAGTTACTTGGTTTTCAAAGCGGAGCGATTTTAGCTGGTTTTGTAAAGACTAATTTTTATCTTCTCTTGGGTGGAAGTCTTGTCATTGACTTGGGACTATTTTTAGTGTTGGACTACAGGCCAAAACTTCTGTTCCCAAGTTTACTCTTATCCCAATTTCTGCTTTTACAGTTGTATTTGTTCATCAGTTGGCTGACCTACCTGATGATTCAGAAAATGACAGTCAGTTCCATGTTGAAAGGTTTTTCATCTGTCAAACTTGGTCTTATCTTCAATTATGTGATGAAAATTGGAACCACCATTTTATTGACGGTTTTACTGATTGGGGTAGGCAGAAGTTTAGAACAAGAAAACAAAGAACTTGCTTATCAGCAACAGTGGGTAAGCCAAGGGAATTACTTGACCTTAGAAACCTTCCAACTCAATGATAACCTGTGGCAAGAAGAGCTAGCAGGGTCAGGGAAATCTACAGATTATTTCTACCAATTTTATCAAGATTTGCTAGCAAAAATACAAGTAAATTATGTGCGAAGTGCGAGTCTTCCTATCAAACCAGTCATCAAAGCTGAACAAGTACAGCAGTACCAACTGCCTGATAAGGTAGATGTTTACTATGCTAATAGCAATTTTCTAAAGAGCAAGGGATTCAAGTTACCAGATACCAGCACTAAAAAAGTTATTTTGATGCCAGCCAGTGCTAAAGGACAAGAAGGTAAGAATCAGTTCTTGGGAAAATCCATAGCCTATCTTTCTATGAGGTATGAAGATCAGCAAAAGCAAACAATAGAAGATATGGATGTAGAAATTGCCTACTATGAAGGAGATTGGTCTTTCTTCCCTTATAATAATGAGCGAAAGGAAAATCTCCACAATCCAATCATTAGTCTGGTAAATGATCAAGACATGATGTGGGAAGAAAAGACTCGCTTGTCAACGACAAGTTTAAACAATCCTATGAAAGTTGAAAATACAGAACAAAATCAAAAAGTGATTACGGAGTTAGTTGAGAAATTATCAGATGGGAATTATTTAAAATTTTCATCGCTTCAAGCCATTCAACAAGAGAAAGTAGATTCTTATCGAGATGCAGTTCGAAATCTTAATATACTCTTTGCTTTGTTTGGTCTCCTTAGCATGATGATTTCCTACTTCTTACTAGTAACAACTTTCTTATTGAAGCGCAGGGACATCATTACCAAGAAATTTATGGGGTGGAAACTGGTCGATCGCTACCGCCCTCTTCTAGTTCTGCTCTTGTTGGGCTATAGTCTCCCTCTTCTAGTATTGATTTTCTTTGCCCATGCGCTCTTGCCACTCCTGCTGTTTGCAGGCTTTACATGTCTGGATATACTATTTGTGCTAGTCTTGGCTTCTAGGATGGAGAAAAGAAGTCTAGTAGAGTTATTGAAAGGGGGCATCTTATGATTGAGTTGAAAAATATTACCAAAACCATTGGGGGAAAAGTGATTTTGGATAACTTATCTCTCAGGATTGATCAGGGGGATTTGGTTGCCATCGTTGGAAAAAGTGGCAGTGGCAAGTCGACCTTGTTAAATTTATTAGGTTTGATAGATGGTGAATATAGTGGACGGTATGAGATTTTTGGTCAGACAAATCTAGCGGTTAATTCTGCTAAGTCGCAAACAATAATCCGTGAACATATCTCTTATCTGTTTCAAAATTTTGCCCTGATTGATGATGAAACGGTCGAGTACAATCTCATGCTGGCGCTGAAATATGTGAAATTGTCCAAGAAAGACAAGCTCAAAAAGGTGGAAGAGATTTTAGAGAGAGTAGGTTTGTCAGCTACGTTGCATCAAAAGGTCTCCGAGTTGTCTGGTGGTGAACAACAACGAATTGCAGTTGCTAGAGCCATCTTAAAACCCAGTCAGCTGATTTTAGCCGATGAACCAACAGGTTCGCTGGATCCTGAAAATAGAGATTTGGTCTTGAAGTTTCTCTTAGAGATGAATCGCGAGGGGGAAACAGTCATTATCGTGACCCACGATGCTTATGTAGCCCAACAATGTCATCGGATCATTGAATTGTGAAAAATACAGAAATCTTATCAAAAATCTTTAGATTTAAGGATACCTTTAAAATTTAATTTTAAAACACTCATTTATCAACATTTTTTGATTGATAAAAATAGGAAATTGGTTGTTTTTGGGAGATTCACTAAAATTACCTCCTAACCACACGTACTAAAAAGATACTTTCTATGGAAATCGTATGACTCTTAAGCTTCGAATACTTAAGTTCTCATTGTTTTGAGCTATTCTAGCTTTAGAATCCTTCAGAACGTAAAATTTTAAGCAGTCAAAGACCTAGAATACCCATAAAACATTTATTCTATAGTAATTCTAAACGTAGAATTGCATGGATATGTGTGTGTTTGAGCTGTTCGATAGTTTGGACAGCTCTATTCTGAGAAATCTGAGTTATCAATGCTTTAGAATAGTATTTCGTCAATGGATTTTATTGAAGGATTGCTTATTTTATGCTACTCTAAAATAAAACGGATTTAATGGAGCAAATGGAGAATCATTACATGAAACATTTTTTCGCAGGAATTGGTGAAAGTCATTTTTTGTCATTTTTATTATATCTAAGCATGTCTACTAGCCCAATTATTGGACTAGTGATTGGACATACTAAAATAAATCTAATAAATTCTATTATTATAGCTCTTGGTATGATATTGACATTAATTTTGGTATTATCAAGAGTGTATAGAAAATATTTTTATAGAGACGATGATGACTAAAGTTTTTATCAATAAAATCAGAGGTTGGTAGATTATCAGCCTCTTTCTTGTCTTCTCCAACCAAGCATGTTATAATGAATACTGCTCAAGCGACCTTCAATCGTTAAAGCACACACGACCTTCAATCGTGAACTAGTCGTTTCGTTTATCTTTTATTACGTCGTTAACTCGAAATGAGATGCAAGCTTAGCTTGTCTGATTTATAACCTCAATCAGTCTCCCAGACTGATTGAGCGAACTCAAGTTATGCCTGCGACTCGTTGCCTAGTCCTAAAAGCAAACGAAAAGACTATACTCGAAGAAATTCTATTGAAAGTCATAGTAAATAGAATTTTGAGGGGTATAAATAAACGAATAGATGGGAGACTTACCATGAGTGATAACTCTAAAACACGTGTTGTCGTGGGGATGAGTGGTGGTGTTGATTCGTCGGTGACGGCTCTTCTTCTCAAGGAGCAGGGCTACGATGTGATTGGTATCTTCATGAAGAACTGGGACGACACAGATGAAAACGGCGTCTGTACAGCGACCGAAGATTACAAGGATGTGGCTGCGGTGGCAGACCAGATTGGCATTCCTTACTACTCTGTCAATTTTGAAAAAGAGTACTGGGACCGCGTTTTCGAGTATTTCCTAGCGGAATACCGTGCAGGACGCACGCCAAATCCAGATGTTATGTGCAACAAGGAAATCAAGTTCAAGGCCTTTTTGGACTATGCCATGACCTTGGGGGCAGACTATGTAGCGACTGGGCATTATGCCCGAGTGTCGCGTGATGAGGATGGCACTGTTCACATGCTTCGTGGCGTGGACAATGGCAAGGACCAGACCTACTTCCTCAGCCAACTTTCGCAAGAACAACTTCAAAAAACCATGTTCCCACTGGGGCATTTGGAAAAGCCTGAAGTACGCAGACTAGCAGAAGAAGCAGGTCTTGCGACTGCCAAGAAGAAAGACTCGACAGGGATTTGCTTTATCGGAGAAAAGAACTTTAAAAACTTCCTCAGCAACTACCTGCCAGCTCAGCCTGGTCGCATGATGACAGTGGATGGTCGCGATATGGGCGAGCATACAGGCCTCATGTACTATACGATTGGTCAGCGTGGCGGACTCGGTATCGGTGGACAACACGGTGGTGACAATGCCCCTTGGTTCGTTGTCGGGAAAGACCTAAGCAAGAATATTCTCTATGTAGGGCAAGGTTTCTACCATGACTCGCTCATGTCAACCAGCCTAGAAGCCAGTCAAGTCCACTTTACTCGTGAAATGCCAGAAGAGTTTACGCTAGAATGTACGGCTAAATTCCGCTACCGTCAGCCTGATTCTAAGGTGACCGTCCATGTCAAAGGAGACAAGGCAGAGGTCATCTTTGCGGAACCACAACGCGCCATCACACCAGGTCAGGCAGTTGTCTTTTACGATGGCGATGAGTGTCTCGGTGGTGGCTTGATTGACAATGCTTATCGAGATGGACAAGTTTGTCAGTACATTTAGATTGACAAATTTTCTCAATTTGCTACAATAATAAAAGCAATAGAAATGATGGTCAAAGCTCATGGATGTTGCAGGCTTTTTTGTCCTGCACTTCTTTGGAGTTTTGACTGTTTTTGTGTCGTTTAAGGGAAAGGATAAAAATGACTCAACAAGACTTTCGGACAAAAGTAGACAATACGGTTTTTGGCGTTCGGGCGACAGCTTTGATTGTCCAAAATCGCAAGCTCCTAGTTACCAAAGATAAGGGCAAGTATTACACTATTGGCGGTGCGATTCAAGTCAATGAAAGCACGGAAGACGCGGTAGTCCGTGAAGTGAGGGAAGAACTGGGTGTAAAAGCTCAAGCTGGACAGCTAGCTTTCGTAGTTGAAAATTGTTTTGAACAGGACGGTGTTTCCTATCACAACATTGAATTTCATTATTTGGTAGACTTACTTGAAGATGCCCCATTGACCATGCAGGAAGATGAGAAAAGACAGCCCTGTGAATGGATTGACATAGACAAGCTTGAGGGTATCAATCTAGTTCCAGCATTTTTAAAAACAGCCCTACCAGATTGGGACGGTCAACTAAGACACATTCATCTTGAGGAATAGGAGAGAAAGGGATGGTTAAGCTTATTGCCCATGTACTTGTTCATAGTGGTGATGATTATTTGCTCATTCAGCGTTCGGAAATTAAAAGAGGACAACCCAACGTTTATCCAACTTACTGGGATATTCCTGGTGGCGGGGTTGAAAAGGGTGAACTTCCGCGAGATGGTGCTCTTAGAGAATGTATTGAAGAAGCGGGAGTTAGACTAGATAGCAGTTCGCTCAAACTTCTTCACGAAGATAGTCAACTGGATACTTCTAAGGATACTGTCTTTACTCGCTTAGTTTATAAAGCAGAGTGGGTTGGGGAGAAGCCAATTATCAGATTAGATCCTGAAGAGCATACACACTTTAAATGGGTTACTATGGCTCAAGCTCTAGAGGAGGAGAAGTTAGTTCCTTATTTACGAGAAATTTTTGAAAGGTTAAGAAATGACTTATAATTTTACAGAAGAATACGATATTATTGTAATTGGTGCGGGACACGCTGGGGTTGAGGCTTCCTTGGCTGCCAGCCGTATGGGCTGTAAGGTCTTGCTTGCGACCATCAACATTGAAATGCTGGCTTTCATGCCTTGTAATCCTTCTATCGGTGGTTCTGCCAAGGGGATTGTCGTGCGTGAAGTCGATGCCCTCGGTGGCGAGATGGCTAAGACCATTGACAAGACTTACATCCAGATGAAGATGCTCAACACAGGGAAGGGTCCAGCTGTCCGTGCCCTTCGTGCGCAGGCTGATAAGGAACTTTACTCGAAGGAAATGCGCAAGACAGTTGAAAATCAAGAAAATCTGACCCTTCGTCAAACCATGATTGATGAGATTTTGGTGGAAGATGGTAAGGTTGTCGGTGTGCGTACAGCGACCCATCAAGAGTATGCTGCTAAGGCTGTTATCGTGACGACAGGGACTGCTCTCCGTGGGGAAATTATCATTGGAGACCTTAAGTATTCATCAGGTCCTAACCACAGCTTGGCTTCTATTAACCTTGCTGACAATCTCAAGGAACTGGGCCTCGAAATCGGTCGTTTCAAGACAGGAACGCCCCCACGTGTCAAGGCTTCTTCAATCAACTACGATGTGACAGAGATTCAGCCAGGAGACGAAGCGCCTAATCATTTCTCATACACTTCACGTGATGAGGATTATGTCAAAGACCAGGTGCCATGCTGGTTGACCTATACCAATGGTACCAGTCATGAGATTATCCAAAATAACCTCCACCGTGCGCCTATGTTTACAGGTGTGGTCAAGGGAGTGGGACCTCGTTACTGTCCGTCGATTGAGGACAAGATTGTGCGCTTTGCGGACAAGGAACGCCACCAACTCTTCCTAGAGCCAGAAGGGCGCAATACAGAGGAAGTCTATGTCCAAGGTCTATCAACTAGTCTGCCTGAGGATGTCCAACGTGAGCTGGTTCATTCTATCAAAGGTTTGGAAAATGCAGAGATGATGCGAACAGGTTATGCCATCGAGTACGATATGGTCTTGCCTCATCAGTTGCGTGCGACTCTGGAAACCAAGAAAATCTCAGGTCTATTCACTGCTGGTCAGACCAATGGAACGTCAGGTTACGAAGAGGCAGCAGGCCAAGGGATTATCGCTGGCATCAATGCGGCTCTGAAAATCCAAGGTAAACCTGAGTTGATTTTGAAGCGCAGTGACGGTTATATCGGGGTCATGATTGATGACTTGGTGACCAAGGGAACCATTGAACCTTACCGTCTCTTGACCAGTCGTGCTGAGTACCGTCTCATCCTCCGTCATGACAATGCCGATATGCGTTTGACAGAGATTGGACGCGAGATTGGACTTGTGGACGATGAACGCTGGGTTCGCTTTGAAATCAAGAAAAATCAATTTGACAATGAGATGAAGCGCCTAGACAGTATCAAACTCAAGCCAGTCAAGGAAACCAATGCTAAGGTTGAGGAGATGGGCTTCAAGCCGTTGACAGATGCAGTGACAGCCAAGGAATTCCTTCGCCGTCCAGAAGTTTCTTATCAAGATGTGGTGGCCTTCATCGGACCAGCTGCAGAGGACTTGGATGACAAGATTATCGAATTGATTGAAACAGAAATCAAGTACGAAGGCTATATTTCCAAAGCCATGGACCAGGTTGCCAAGATGAAACGCATGGAAGAAAAACGTATTCCAGCCAATATTGATTGGGATGACATTGATTCTATCGCGACAGAAGCCCGTCAGAAGTTCAAACTCATCAATCCAGAAACCATCGGCCAAGCCAGCCGTATTTCGGGAGTAAACCCAGCAGATATTTCTATTTTGATGGTGTATCTTGAAGGTAAAAATCGTAGTATTTCTAAAAATCAAGAAAAGAAAGCATAGAGAAAAACAGCTCCGAAGACGGGGCTGTTTTATAATTTATTCTTCATCTGGTGTGAGGATCATAGGGATGATAATCGGTTCACGTTCTGTATTTTCATAGAGGAAGGGGCGAATAGCGTTGACAATGGCACCATTGACAGATTGCACGCTAGCATCCTTGTTTTTCAGTGCGATACGAATGGCATTGAAGAGGATGCGTTGGCTTTGGCGAATCAAGTCGCCAGACTCTCTCATGTAGACAAAGCCTCGACTGAGGATGTCTGGACCAGACAGAATCATCTGAGACTTGAAGTCGACAGTTGCGACTGCTAGAACGACACCGTCTTCAGATAGATCACGACGATCTTTGAGGACAGCTGCGCCGATTTCACCGATACGATTTCCATCGACATAGATATCTTGGGCGTTGAAATGACCTGCGATACGAGCAGAGTCAGCAGTAAGGGCAAGCACATCACCATTGCTCATGATAAAGATATTGTCCTTCTCAACACCAGTATCCACTGCTAGTCCAGCATGGACTTTTTGCATGCGGTATTCACCGTGGACAGGCATGAAGTATTTTGGCTTAATCAAGCGGAGCATGAGTTTTTGCTCTTGCTGGCCACCGTGTCCAGATGTATGGATATTGTTAACTTTACCGTGGATAACTTCGACACCAGCTTCTGAAATGATGTTAATCAGCTTGTTGACGCTAGTAGTATTTCCAGGGATTGGGCTAGAAGAGAAGATAACCGTATCACCTGGTTGGAGTTGCACCTGACGGTGGGTTCCGTTGGCGATACGAGAGAGGGCTGCCATCGGCTCGCCCTGACTACCTGTACAGAGGATGAGAACTTCTCCTGCAGGGTAATCTTTGATTTCATTTGGCTCGATAAAGGTTCCCTTAGGAGCTTTGATGTAGCCAAGCTCGATTCCGTTGACAATGGCCTTTTCCATAGAACGACCAAAGACCGCAATCTTACGTCCAGTCTTAATAGCAGCTTCTGTTGCTTGTTGGAGACGGAAGATATTTGAGGCAAAGGATGCAAAGATGATACGTCCTTCTATACCTTGGATAATCTTCATGATGGACTGACCAACGACTTTTTCAGAGTTGGTAAAGGTTGGCACTTCTGCATTTGTCGAGTCAGACAGGAGACAGAGCACGCCTTCTTCACCAAGGGCTGCCATACGGTGCAAATCTGCTGGTTCACCAACTGGTGTTAAGTCAAACTTGAAGTCACCCGTACAGACGATTTTCCCTTGTGGAGTATGAATGACAATCCCCAAAGGCTCTGGAATAGAGTGAGTCGTTCTAAAGAAAGTTGCCTTGAGATTTTTAAAGGTCAACTCAGTATTGTGATTGATTTCGTAAAGTTTGGCGTTGCGCAAGAGGCCGTGTTCTTCGAGTTTTCCACGGATCAAAGCCAAGGCAAGCGGTCCAGCGTAGATAGGGACATTTGCTTGCTTGAGTAGGAATGGAATCCCACCGATGTGGTCCTCGTGTCCGTGTGTGATTAAGACAGCCTTGACGCGGTCGATATTGTCCACGATGTAAGAGTAATCAGGAATGACATAGTCGATACCAAGCAAGTCATCTTCTGGGAATTTAATCCCAGCATCGACGATAATAATCTCATCTTGGTATTCAATCCCATATGTGTTTTTCCCGATTTCTCCCAGACCACCGATGGCAAAAACGCCGACTTCTTCAGGTTTAAGAGTATAGGCCATATTAGAACTCCGTAATTTCGAAGGCGCCAGTTTCTTTTTCGTAATCTAGCAATTTGTCAGACAAGCGTTCGATATACTCGATGTTGTACTCTGGGCGATTTTCTTCGACAAGTTGGCGAGCAGCGATGCGACCCTCAAGTTCTGAGCTGGCATCGATGTCTAGGTAAAGTGCGCGTGTTGTTTCACGACGTGGGCTACGTTCTTTTGTTTCTTGATAAAAAACTTTGTAAATCATATAGTTCCTTTCTATTTTACAGGTCAGCTTATTCCAAACTTTTAGCAGAGATTTGCTTGATTTCATTCCATTTTGTGTCTAGATTGACCTTGATTCGTTACAATTATTTCAATTATACCACAAAATGAAAAATTAGTAAAAGACGGAAACAAGAAAGTTAGGAGGCGATTTGTTGAGTAAGCGCTTGCAAAAACAAAGGAGATGTGTTATATTGATAATGGAAGTGAAATTTATTGCTTGTCATAATTCCATATAGATTTTAAGTCAAGGAGGTTCCCTATGTATGACTTATTTGCTTGTGCTATCGGAGTTCGCGTGGTAGCTTTTATCGTTTTTATTGCTTGTGTTTATGGAGGGAATCTTCTATTTGCCAAACTGGAACGACGACAAAGCAAGTTCTTGTGGAAGATTACCTTTGTGACTCTCTATTCGCTTTTTCTCCTCCTTGTAACCTATGTCGTTTGGTTTGTATTTTTCTTTGGATTAAATGCTTAGATGCCCTGCTCATGCTAGGGCATTTTTGTTTGGGGGCAAAGAAAATTCCACCCCATCTATCAAGATGAGGCGGTTTTGCATTTTTCTAAAATGACATGACAATGGAATTTTCAGAGCTTATTAGTTTTGTGTTAATGATTCTTCTGTTCAAAAATAGAGTTGAAGCATAAAAATAAAACAATACAAACAGATAAATCAATTGGTAAAGGGATAGTAGTAATGTTTAAATCATTGAGAATGCTGAGAAAGCTGTAAGAGATGAAGAAGAGAAAATTTATCCTTCTAAAAATGTGTCTTTTATCTAGCATGACTTATCAAACCTTTTACGGAGATCCTTTCAATTTTCTTGTTCACTTTTATATTCGGAAAAGAAAAGGAAAAGTGAAAATTTTTTTAATTTTATTTGCGAATTATTTTTTGTTTAAGTATAGGCATTTTGTTTGGGGATAAAGAAAATTCCCATGTGCCAGCTTTTGTAGTATAATAGTAAGCAGACAAAAAGATAGGAATGTGTTATGAAAGTATTAGCTTTTGATACGTCCAGCAAGGCTCTATCTCTCGCTATTTTAGAGGATAAGCAGGTTCTTGCTGAGACGACGATTAATATCAAGAAAAATCACAGTATTACCCTCATGCCTGCCATCGATTTTTTGATGGCGAGTGTGGACTGGACACCCAAGGACTTGGACCGAATCGTGGTGGCAGAGGGGCCAGGTAGCTACACAGGCTTGCGAATCGCAGTAGCAACTGCCAAGACCTTAGCTCACACTCTGAACATCGAGTTAGTTGGTATGTCTAGCCTCTTGGCTCTGGTGCCCTACCAACAAGAAGGTTTGTTCGTCCCCTTGATGGATGCGCGTCGCAACAATGTTTATGCAGGATTTTATGAAAATGCTAAACCTGTCATGCCAGAAGCACACTTGCCTTTTGAGCGAGTCATCGAGCTAATCAAGGGTGCTAGTCAGGTAACCTTTGTCGGAGAAGTCGTCCCCTTTGTGGAGCAGATTCAAGAACACTTGCCAAGGACTAATTATAAAGAAACCTTGCCAAATGCAGCTAATCTAGCACTTTTGGCTTGGGACAAGGAAGCAGACTCCTTGCATGATTTTGTGCCGAATTACCTCAAACGAGTCGAGGCTGAGGAAAACTGGCTCAAGAACCACACCGAGTCTGGTGAGTCTTACATTAAACGCCTATGATAGAAATCAAACGAATCCAACAGCAGCCTGATTTGGCTCAAGACATCTACGCTGTCATGGCAGCTGTTTACCCAGTCAGTCCTTGGACGCTGGAACAAATCCAAGCAGACCTGGCTCAAGACCAGACTTGGTATGCTCTGGCTTATGATGGGGCAGAAGTGATTGGATTTCTAGCTGTACAGGAAAATATCTTTGAGGCAGAAGTCTTGCAAATCGCTGTTAAAGGAGACTATCAGGGTCAGGGAATTGCGTCAGCCTTGTTTGCTCAATTGCCGACAGACAAGGAGATTTTCCTCGAAGTCAGAAAGTCAAATCAACGAGCGCAAGCATTTTACAAGAAAGAAAAGATGGCAGTCATCGCTGAGCGAAAGGCCTACTACCATGACCCAGTCGAGGACGCCATTATCATGAAGAGAGAAATAGATGAAGGATAGATATATTTTAGCATTTGAGACATCCTGTGATGAGACCAGTGTTGCCGTCTTGAAAAACGACGATGAGCTCTTGTCCAATGTCATTGCTAGTCAAATTGAGAGCCACAAACGTTTTGGTGGCGTAGTGCCAGAAGTAGCCAGTCGTCACCATGTCGAGGTCATTACAGCCTGTATCGAGGAGGCTCTGGCAGAAGCAGGGATTACCGAAGACGATGTAACAGCTGTGGCTGTTACCTATGGACCAGGCTTGGTTGGAGCCTTGCTAGTTGGTTTGTCAGCTGCCAAGGCCTTTGCTTGGGCACATGGACTTCCACTGATTCCTGTTAACCACATGGCTGGTCACCTCATGGCAGCTCAAAGTGTGGAGCCTTTGGACTTTCCCTTGTTAGCACTTTTAGTAAGTGGCGGGCACACAGAGTTGGTCTATGTTTCTGAGGCTGGGGATTACAAGATTGTTGGGGAAACCCGTGATGATGCGGTTGGTGAGGCTTATGATAAGGTCGGCCGTGTCATGGGTTTGACCTATCCTGCAGGTCGTGAGATTGACGAGTTGGCTCATCAGGGGCAGGATATTTATGATTTTCCTCGTGCCATGATTAAGGAAGACAATCTGGAGTTTTCATTCTCTGGTTTGAAATCGGCCTTTATCAATCTTCACCACAATGCCGAGCAAAAGGGAGAAAGCCTGTCTACAGAGGATTTGTGTGCGTCCTTCCAAGCTGCAGTTATGGATATTCTCATGGCTAAAACCAAGAAGGCTTTGGAGAAATACCCTGTTAAAACTCTAGTCGTGGCAGGTGGTGTGGCAGCCAATAAAGGCCTCAGAGAACGCCTAGCAACCGAAATCGCAGATGTCAAGGTCATCATTCCACCTCTGCGTCTCTGCGGAGACAATGCAGGTATGATTGCCTATGCCAGCGTCAGCGAGTGGAACAAAGAAAATTTTGCAAGCTTGGATCTCAATGCCAAACCAAGTCTTGCTTTTGATACTATGGAATAAGGAGTCAGCTCAAGGCTGGCTTTTTCACTAGCTGAAGTGTCAGAATATTTTGACAAATAATTGTAAATAATGATATAATATATACAGAATAGGAGGTGGTCAGATGATTGAGAGAATGGAATTGGGAGAATTTTACAAGGAATTGCGCTTGGCGAGAAAGCTCAAGCAGTCAGATGTGGCTTGTGCTGGACTAACAGCTTCTCAGTTGTCTAAGTTTGAACTAGGGCAGTCTATGTTATCTGCGGATAAGATAATCCTAGCTATTCAAGGGATCAATATGAATTTCGATGAATTTGGGCACAAGCTTAACAACTATCAAGAATCTCCACATATGCGAATTGGTAGAAGGGTTGTGGATTGCTTTGCCCATCAAGATATTGCTGGTTTAGAGCAACTGTTGGAGGAAGTCGAACAAGAACAGATGGCGCAGACCTATCGTCGTTTGAATGCTATTGTAATTAAAAACGCACTCCATTCCTTAGATAAGAACTATCCATTGGTAAAAGAAGATAGCGAGTTTTTGACTATCTATCTCTATGCTATTGAGTCTTGGACCTGGTTTGAACTCTATCTCTTTTGCAATACCATGCCCTTCTTGAGCAATCAAGATTTGATATTTTTATCAACCGCTTTAATTGAGAAATCTAAGGAATTTAAAGAGTTAGTACACAATCGGTTGTATATGAAGCAAGGGCTCTTAAATATCTTATCAGAACTCATGGAGCGCAAGCTTTTCTCCTACATCCCAATCTTTGAAGCCGAGTTGAAGAGCATGCTACGTCCGTATGATGTTTTTGAAAAAGTATTATGGCAATTTTTAAAGAAAATGAGTGTTTTCCTTCAAACTAAGGGAAGCAATCAAAAAGAGATTGAACACTTTATCCAATCTCTGCAAGTATTAGAAAATCCACAATTGATAGCCCTTTTTGAATTGCGTTTGCAGCAATTCAAAGAACTTATTGATTAGTTAGAAATGGCAAAATGATAATAATATCAGCAACGGCTGTCAATAATGTTAAAATTTGTTTTTTCATAGTTGCTCCACTCCTTAATTAGTAATAACTTGATTATACCAGTGAAATAATCAAATCTACTAAAATCGCAAATCTGAAATTTCTATAAGAAAAAATATCAAATATGCGATTTTTTAAAATAAGCCAATTTTCGTGTTATACTGTCCTTGTAAAGTACTTAAAGCAAATCCTAGGTCGCAGAAGTGCTTTACAAGCAAAAACAATTGAAGGAGTATAAAAGATGTTAAATTTACAATTTGCAGAAACAATGGAATTGACAGAAGCTGAGTTGGAGACAGTTTATGGAGGAAGGGCATATCCTCCATTGGAATCTGGTGGAATGGGCGGTCTATGGCAAAACTACTTTAACTTTGCTCCTCCAGCTCCTGAGACTAGACGTCGTTATTGATGTTTAAAGCCCTTGCCTTTTTCTTGGGTAGGGGCTATCTTTATTTCATATATAGGAGAAAATAAAATGGGAAAGATAACTTCAAGATACTACTTTTTTATAGTAATCCTACTCGTCATTGCTTACCAGTATCTTAGTGGTCTGGTTTTATCTAGCGACTTTGCTCTTGGTCTATCTGACTTTGGCTATTATTTGTCGGATATGATGTTGCATTTTCTTGTCGTTTTTATTGCTTTTTTTACTATGGTTAAGTCAGGAAAATGGCAGAAAATCAACAGTAAGAAGTTTCGCTGGACCTATTTGTTTTATTGTGTCTTAGCTTTTCTTTTGTTGTTCCTTTGGAACAGAGTTACCTTTTCTCTTTTTCCACCTACTAGAAATGCAATTTCTTATCAACATTACGCTCCTACTTTTACAGGAGCTACGGCATTTTTGATGTTCTTTCTCTACCCTGTAGTACTGGCTCCTATTTTTGAAGAAATCATGTATCGGGGATTGGTGATGACAGTTCTGGAGAAAGGGAAGAAATGGGGACTGGATGTACTTGGTTCGGCTATATTATTTGGAATCTTACACATTAGCGGCCATGGTTGGGTCTTAACAGACTTTTTTGTATATATGGGTGGCGGTCTCATATTTGCAGTCTTGTTTAGAGCAACAAAGTCCATTTATTGGCCTATTGGACTGCATATAGTCTACAATGGTATTGGTCAGATTCTTATGTTATTGCACTAGAATTTAAAGAGATGAAAATTTCGGAGTATTTGATTTTGGTAAAAAGTTTTGCATTACTATGAGGAAACTTTCATTTGAAGCCGAGTTGGAGAGTATGCTGCGCCCGTATGATGTTTTTGAAAAAGTATTATGGCAATTTTTAAAGAAAATGAGTGTTTTCCTTCAAACTAAGGGAAGCAATCAAAAAGAGATTGAACACTTTATCCAATCTCTGCAAGTATTAGAAAATCCACAATTGCTAGCCCTCTTCGAATTGCGTTTACAGCAATACAAAGAACTTATCGATTAGTCAACAATAGCAAATGTGAAATTTCTATGAGAAAAAATGTCAAATATGCGATTTACTAAAATAAGCCAATTTCTGTGTTATACTATCCTTGTAAAGTACTTCAAGCAAATCCTAAGTCGCAGAAGTGGTTTATAGATGGGAATTCGTACAGTATATGTTTAATTCTGAGTATACTGTAAATGGCTGGACTAAAAGTGAAACTTGGCGTCCTAGATAAGATGAGGTAAACGATGGAAAAACAAAGTCAGTTACAAATTTTAATTCATTCCCTGTACAATAATAAAGAAATTAGCTTGACGGAAGAATTTAGGAAGCAATTGCTGGAAACAGCAAAACAGTTCTCTAGTACTAATGAAGATTTGTTAGCTGCACGTCTTTCTTTTGCCGTCTCTAAAGAATTGTTGAGCTTTAAAGGTGAACCGCCGACAGAGTTGTTGGATTTAGCAAAATTTGTTCAAAAGAAAGAAGCTAAATACAAGCAGGGAATAGTGTGGTCTGGTATTTTTAAGACATTATTCATTATAGAATACGGTATGAACATCGCATAATGGATGAATCTGAATATGGGCAAGACTTGGATTTCAATGCCAAACCAAGTCTTGTTTTTGATACACTGGAATAAAATGGAGTCTGTCTGATTACAATCAGCAGACTTTTTTCTCTTTCCTGAATGTGTTATAATAGTCCATGCTGTGGCTGGAGCCTTTTCAGCCTACTTATACTCTTCGAAAATCTCTTCAAACCGCGTCAGCTTCTATCTGCAACCTCAAAACAATGTTTTGAGCAGCCTGTGGCTAGCTTCCTAGTTTGCTCTTTGATTTTCATTGAGTGTTATTAAGACAATACGAGGAGAAAGATGAAAGAAAAAGGATTTTGGGAGGGGGCACAGGCAGCCATGCCAACGGCCCTTGGTTATGTCAGCATCGGACTGGCCTGTGGGATTATTGGTGCGCCCTATGTGACACCTGTGGAGATGGGCTTGATGAGCCTCTTTGTTTATGCTGGGAGTGCCCAGTTTGCCATGCTGGCACTGATTGCGGTTCAAGCACCTGTGGCAGCTATTGCTATGACGGTTTTTTTGATTAATTTGCGTCTCTTTTTGTTGAGTTTGCATGCGTCAACCTATTTCCGTCATACTAGTCTCTGGCACAATATCGGTATGTCTAGTATCTTGACGGATGAGACTTATGGTGTTTTGATGGGCGAATTGGCCCATGCAGACAAGGTCAATCCTATGTGGATGCACGGAAACAATCTCAACAGCTATGTGGCTTGGTTTGTGGGAACAGTAGTCGGAACGGCTCTGGGTGGCCTGCTGCCAAATCCAGAAATCTTTGGTTTAGATTTTGCCCTAGTTGGGATGTTCATCGGCATTTTTGCTTCGCAATTCCAGATTATGCAAAGACGGATTCCTGTCCGCAATCTGCTCATTATCCTAGCAGTTGTTGCGGTGTCCTTCTTTTTACTCTTGACAGTGGTGTCTCAGTCGCTAGCTGTTCTGTTTGCGACGCTACTTGGTTGTACAATGGGGGTGGTTTTAGATGGTCAGTAAGTATCTTTTATTAGCAGTTATTTTCTCTGGCTTGGTGACATGGATTCCCCGTATGATTCCCTTTATCTTGGTCAAGTATAAGGGCTTGCCTGCTATCGTTGAGCGTTTTTTGAAGTTCTTGCCCGTTTCTATTATCTTTGCCTTGATTCTTTCAAGCGTAGTGACAGGCAAGGTTGGGAGTCTTCCTCAGATCAAATGGCTGGATTTCTTAGCAGTCTTTCCAACGGCTTGGGTGGCCTTTCGCTACCGCAATCTGGTCGGAACGGTTCTCTTTGGAGTGGTCTTGATTGCCGTCTTGCGTTTGGTCTTTTAAATTAGTCATAAAGAAAACCTATCACAGATATAGATATCATATAATGGCGTAAATGATCTTTTTCTGTTAAGATTATAAGGTATTCTATTTTGGAGGAAATGACATGAAAAA
>NZ_CAUQCJ010000025.1:0-27587 GCF_963516515.1 uncultured Streptococcus sp.
TTCGTCAGTCTTATCTACAACCTCAAAACAGTGTTTTGAGCTGACTTCGTCAGTTCTATCCACAACCTCAAAACAGTGTTTTGAGTAGCCTGCGCCTAGCTTCCTAGTTTGCTCTTTGATTTTCATTGAGTATTAATATCATTATATCGCTTTTTAAACTAGTTGGAAACTGGGAACAAAAAGCCTAGAAATAAATCCTAGGCTTACAATTTTTTATTTTCCAAGGTAGTATTCAGAAACTACGTTCAATTTTTCGTCGAATTCGAATACCAATGGTGGGAAGTTAGGGATTTCTACGTCCATGATTTCGTCATCTGACAAACCTTTGATGTGTTTTACAAGGGCACGGATTGAGTTACCGTGAGCTCCTACGAATACGTTTTTACCATCTTTAAGAGCTGGAGCGATTTTATCTTCCCAGAATGGAAGGGCACGTTCCAAAGTCACTTTCAAGTTTTCAGCATCTGGAATTACTGAATCGTCAAGTGAAGCGTAACGACGGTCTGTGTGAGCTGAGTGCTCATCATCACGGTCCATGTTTGGAGGCAATACATCGTATGAACGACGCCAGATGTGAACTTGCTCATCACCAAATTGCTCAGCAGCTTCAGCTTTGTTTTTACCAGTCAAACCACCGTAGTGACGTTCGTTCAAGCGCCATGATTTTTCAACTGGAACCCACAGTTGGTCAGATGCTTCAAGCGCAAGGTTTGTTGTTTTGATCGCACGTTTCAACACTGAAGTGTATGCTTGGTCAAATTCGATACCAGCTTCTTTGATCAATTTACCAGCGTCGATCGCTTGTTGTGTACCTTTTTCAGACAAATCAACATCAGCCCAACCAGTGAAAAGGTTAGCTTTGTTCCATTCAGACTCACCGTGGCGAGCAAAAACCAATTTTACCATTAGATGGATTCTCCTTTAAATTTTCCGAGGTTTCCCCTCGTTTATCTATTCTATTTTACACAATTTTTCACAAAAAAGCTAGTCAAAACCAAAAAGGAAAGGACTGTTTGGCAATCCTTTTCCTTCTTAGTATCATACAACAACCTTATTTCTCTTCAAATCCTTCTGCGACTGCTTCTGCAAAGTTTTCTTCTACGATGCTTGCACAGTGGTCACAGATGACTGCGTGGTAGCTGCGTTCTGCTGTTGTTGGGTCGATACGACGGCAACGGTCACATACTTCACCTGCAGCGCGTTCAACAGTAAAGGCTACATCTTCGAAGCTAACAGCAGCTTCTGGAGCTGGTCCTTCTGCGATAGTCAATTCAGACACAATCAAAAGTTGAGCTACATTGCTGTTTACTGCTTCGAGTAAGGTTTTCACAACTTCGTTTGGATAAACTGTCAAGTGAGCTTCAAGTGATTTACCGATTAATTTTGCATTACGAGCTTCTTCCAAGGCTTTTTGAGCTTGTCCACGGAAGTCCATGAAGGCAGCCCATGTATCCAAGATTTCTTCTTGATTAGCAAATGTTTCTGCTTCTGGTAATTCTGATAATTGAACAAACTCTTCTGCTTCAAACTCAAGATATGACCAGATTTCCTCTGCTGTGTGAGGAAGGATTGGTGTCAAGAGTTTGGTGATTTTAACAAGAATGTCATAGAAGACAGTCTGCATTTGACGGCGTTCCAGTGATTTGGCTCCTTCAATGTAAACAACGTCTTTAGCAAAATCAAGGTAGAAGGCTGATAAGTCAACGTTGATAAAGTTCACCAAGGCCTTGTAGATTGTCAAGAATTCAAAGTCTGCATAGGCATCACGAATGGTCTTGACAAGCTGGTTAAAGCGAATAGTCATGTACTTATCAACTGAACGAAGCTCATCGTAAGCGACTGCATCTTGAGCTGGGTTAAAGTCAGATGTATTGGCAATCAAGAAACGAAGGGTGTTACGAATCTTACGGTAAGTTTCAGAGACTTGGCTCAAGATATCCATAGAGATACGCACGTCGTTGCTTGAGTCTACACTTGTTACCCAAAGACGCAAGATTTCAGCACCAAATTGTTTTTCAACATCGCTTGGAGCAATGGTATTTCCAAGAGATTTAGACATCTTCTCACCTTTACCATCAAGGGCAAAACCTTGTGACAAGATTTGTTTGTAAGGTGCTACGCCATGGTTGGCAACAGATGTGATGAGTGATGAGTTGAACCAACCACGGTATTGGTCAGAACCTTCTAGGTAAAGGTCTGCTGGGTAAGTCAACTCAGGACGGTTTACTACAACTCCATTCCATGATGAACCTGAGTCAAACCAAACGTCCATGATATCAGTTTCTTTTTTGAACTCGCCATTTGGTGAACCTGGATGAGTAAATCCTTCTGGCAAGAGGTCCTTGGCATCACGTTCCCACCAAATGCTTGAACCATGTACTTCAAAGAGTTGAGCCACATGTTCAATCGTTTCAGCAGTCATGATAGCTGTACCGTCTTCTGCATAGAAGATTGGAAGTGGAACACCCCAAGCACGTTGACGAGAGATAACCCAGTCACCACGGTCACGAATCATATTATATAGACGTACTTTACCCCATTCTGTATGGAATTTAACTTTATCAATAGCATCCAAGATTTCTTGGCGGAATTTTGAAACAGAGGCGAACCACTGTGGCACTGCACGCCAGATAATTGGTTTCTTGGTACGCCAGTCAAATGGGTATGAGTGAGAGATTTCTTCTTGGGCAAGAAGGAGGCTACCAAGTTTTTCAATAACAGTTGGAACAACCTTTTCGTAGAACTGACCTTCAAACTCAGGACCAGCATTAGCCATCATAATACCACGTTCATCAACAGTCACTGCGACTTCAAGACCATTAGCAATACCGACATTGTAGTCATCCTCACCAAAACCAGGGGCTGTATGGACAATACCTGTACCAGAGTCAGTCGTAACGTGGTCACCAAGGATTACCAACTCATCTACAGCTGTATCCCATGGGTGTTCTGTTACAATGTGGTTGAGTTCTTGACCACGGTAAGTTTCCAAAACTTGAACATCAGCCCAACCAAATTTCTCAGACAAGCTAGTCAACAATTCTGCAGCTACTACAAACTTACGAGTTTCACCAGCAGGTTGAACCAAAACGTAATCAATATCTGCACCAACAGTTAAACCACGAGAAGCTGTGATGGTGAATGGAGTTGTTGTCCAAACAACGATATAAGTATCTGTATCTAGAACACCTTTGCCATCTTTCACCTTATTGGCATAGTAAAGGGAAGTTGAAACCAAGTCATGGTATTCAATCTCTGCTTCAGCAAGGGCTGACTCAGATGACCAAGACCAGTAAACTGGCTTGGCACCACGGTAGATATAGCCTTTATTAGCCATCTCACCAAAGACACGGATTTGGGCTGCTTCATAGTCTGGAGTTAAAGTCACATATAAATTTTCCCAGTCACCTGACATCCCCAAACGCTTGAAATCATCACGTTGTTTATAAACTTGAGAAAGAGCGTACTCACGACAAAGTTTTAAGTACTCAACCAAGTCCATTTCTTTGCGCTTAACACCTTGCTTTGCCAAAACTTGCTCGATTGGCAGACCATGAGTATCCCAACCCGGGATATAAGGTGCGTTAAAACCTGACATAGACTTAGAACGAATGATGATATCTTTTGAGATATGATTCATGGCATGTCCAACGTGGATATTTCCGTTTGCGTATGGAGGGCCATCATGCAAGACAAAATGCGGTTTCCCTTCATTTAGTTCTTGACGACGTTGATAAAGTTTTGCATCTTCCCATTCCTTTTGCCAAACTGGCTCTTTGGTAGGAAGGCCTGCACGCATTGGGAAAGCTGTTTTCCCAAGATTAAGGGTATCTTTGAGTTTCATGGTATCTCCTTTATAAATAATAACAAATTAAAAACCACGACTGCCAAAAAGGACGAAAATCGTGGTACCACCTTTATTCGGAAAAAGATTTAGTCTTTCTCCCTCTTATCCCGTAACGTGGGAAACGTCAAATCTTACTAGCTTCAGACTTGAGTTTTTGAGAGGATAATCTTATCAATAGGGAATACAGGACTCACACCATCTCCTGCTCGCTGGAAATATAAGGATAAGATATTGTTCTCAGATTATTTCTTATAAAATTGTAACAGATTCTTGCGGTGCCACAAATCCTGGTTCTGAGTTTACAGCTTCAGTAGCTGGTGTTGGGCCTGAGTAATGGCTTGGAGCTACTTCTGGCTCTTCATACATCGGACCAACTGGATGAGCTGGACTTTCTTCAACAACTGGAGCTGGTGAAACCATTTGTTCCTGCTCGGCTCTTGCTTCGACTTCTGCAAGTTCCTTATTAGCCGCTTCGATACGCGCTTGTAACTCTGCCATTTCCTCGGGAGAAAACTGGCGAGTAATATCAATTGGTTCTTCCTCTTGATGTTGTTGTAAGACAGAATCACCTAAGACTTCACTGACCACTTCTTTGAAGGCCTCATCACTTGTCTGAAGATAAGTTGCTGTTGGGCGAAGAATATCTTCCCAATCTGATGATTCAACAATTGCTAACTGGCTCTCAATTGTTGATTTGAGACGTTGGTGGAAGACACGGCTCTTGTTCTTCAATTCTTCTGTTTCAACTGCAACTTTCTTAGCATTATCCGTTGCGTGACGAAGAATTTCATTAGCCTTGTATTTAGCTTCTTCCAACAAACGTTGCGCATCTTGCTCTGCTTGATGGATAATATTATTTGAACGTTCAGCTGCAGCTTGTTTTACTCGTTCAGCTGTATCTTGTGCAATCAATACAGACTGGCTTAATGAATCTTTCATCTCATCAAAGTAAGACAAACGCTCTTCCAAACTTTTAATATGTAAATCCTTATCATGATTAGAGCGAACTAAATCCTCATAATCACGGACTACAATATCTAAAAATTCATCTACTTCTTCTTGATCAAACCCTCTGAAGCGTGTGTTAAAGGTTTTATCTTTGATTTCTAACGATGTAATTGGCATATTTTTCCTCACTTACTTAATAACAATTGGACCGTTAATTTCTTTTTATCTTTTTTTGTTTTCCCATTATCTCTAACGAGTTTCAATCGACCGAATTTCCTTACACTAATCAAGTCTCCAACTTGAACTGTATAATCTGATTTTTCAACTAAATGGTAATTAACTTGAACTGCCTGCTTTTCAATTAACTGATTTGCCTGATTTCTTGACAGTTTGAAGACCCCCGCTAGGAAAACATCTAATCTAGAACTAGCGATACAAATATCCAATTCTTGATAATCTTCTGCTGTAGCAATTTTCTCAGTAAAATCCCGTTCTTCTAGACGAACAGGTAGACGGGCAATTTTCGTAATGCCGTCTTGGAAAAGGAGAGTAAACTGTCGATTAATAATAATCTGTGCTCTCTCTTCATTGACTAAGATATCACCAAACAGCTTTCTATCAATTCCCAGCTGATTTAAAACAGTCCCTAATATTTTTGCATGCGTTAAACGTTCAAACTTATTAGAATAAACTATTTCTTGCAAGGATAGTTCAAAATCAGAGAATTCGGGTTCAAAATAATCAGGATACAGGAGTATCCGCACGTATTCAGTTTCAAGAAACTGCCGACTGCTCATGTAGGAGATGCCGTTCGTTGATGCTAGAACTTTTAAAATCTTTTCCTGATGAGGATTTACAAAAGGTGTTAAAAACGGAGAATAAGAGTCTTCTACCTTTTTTATCCATTCTGTTCCCTTATCAATAAAAGACGAATCATTCTTAGAAAAGTGCTGATAGATCATCTTGTTCATAGAAACATCACTAAAAGTCGAATCAATTGGTTCCCTAAAAAATGCACTAATAAAACCGCAATCCAGACAGACAAGTCAAGTCCTGCAATCTGAAGGGGTAAACGTTGTAAAGGAGCTATTATCGGTTTCACTAAGCTAATAATCAAGCGACCTAGACGCGATTCATAAGCATTGGGGAACCAAGACATCAGAGCAAAAACAACTAAAATCAGTGAATAGATATCCACTGCATTTTGAATAAAACGAATGAGAAAGAGCATTATTTCACTCTCGTACGTTTCATATCAAAACCAAATTCACCATTTTGTGATTCATCTGGAATTTTGATATCTTCAATATTGACGACAACATCAACTGGCGTCAGTAAGTACATAGTAGATGCTACCTTTTTCATGTTACCAGCTAAAACATGACATGCCCCATCCAGATAGTCCAAACAACGACGAGCTTGAACTTCTGTCATATATTGGAAATCAATCAAAATACTTTCGTTACCAGCTAATAAATCAACAATAGCTGTAGCATCTTCGTATTTACGTGGATAACGAACATCAATTGTCACCTTATCAGTAGAACGTTGACTTTGCATAGCCAACTCTTGTTGACGGGCATGAAGACGAGTAATGTTTTTTTCTTTAGATGGTGTGGTCGCAACTTGTTGAGTCAACTCTTTTACAGAAGGAACTGGAGCCACAATCGGTTCCTCAGCTTTAGGCTGATAAGTAGTAGCAACATCTTCTCCATCTTCTGTAAAATAATCTATAAATCTATCAAATCTATCTTTTAAAGACATCTTTCTTTCCTATTTAAAAAATGCTGTGCCAATTCTGACAAATGTTGAGCCAAATTCAATCGCTTCCTTGTAGTCACGACTCATTCCCATACTCAAGTCCATCATTGGCATATTGGGAATTTGTTTTTCTCTAATTTCTAGTTGCAAATCCTGTGTAGCTTTAAAAATCTCTTTCAACTCATCACTACTAGCTTCAAAAGGAGCCATTGTCATCAAGCCTACATATTCAATTTTATCTAAGGTTGCCAACTCTGGCAAGAGTTCCAATAGTTCTTCCTTTGAAAAACCATGTTTGCTCTCTTCCCTTGAGATATTCACTTGTAAGAAACACTTAATAACTCGGTCACTTCTCTTTTGAATTTCCTCTGCTAGCTTTAATGAATCCAAAGCATGGAAATAATCAACATATTGAATAACATCCTTAACCTTACGTCTTTGCAAAGTGCCAATCAAATGCCAACTAATATCTTGGTCTTTTAAAGCTTGATATTTCTCAAGGAACTTATCTACACGATTTTCACCAATATGATGCACACCTAGCGGAAGCAAAGCCTCCGCTGTCGGTACGTCTACATATTTTGTAACAGCAACAACTGAAACAGAATTATCTTCTCTTCCTGCCTGCTGACTTGCATCCTTTATTTGTTGAAAAACACGTTCTGTATTTTCTTTCAAATTCATTTACTTAACGATTTTTGAAAAATGGAGGAGTTTCTAATTCATCCTCTTCTAAAGATGGTGCTTCGAAACGTTCAACTGGCGATACAACTGAATCAGTTGGACGAACAATCGTCTCACGACGCAAATCCCAATCACCAAATGCTGATGTTTTAGAAGTTTCTGTACGGCGAGGTGCTGGACTTGGAATTTCTGCAGTTTCTGCCATGTCATAGTGACGGTCATAGTTACGTGTATGACTTGGACTCACTTGTTCATGACGAACAACTTGTTTTGGTGCATGTCCAACAACTTTTTCAACACGATCTTGACGAACACCTGTTGCAACAACTGTTACGCGAATTTCATCACGCATGCTTTCATCAATAGATGTTCCCAACCAGATGTTCACTCCTTGACCAGCTGCTTGGTTAACGATTTCTGATGCTTCTTCTGCTTCAATCAAAGTTAAGTCAAGTCCACCAGTAACGTTGACGATAACATCTTCAGCACCGTCAATAGTTGTTTCAAGAAGTGGTGAGTAGATTGCCTTACGAGCTGCTTCTACCACACGTTCTTCTCCACTACCGATACCGATACCCATTAAAGCATTCCCTTTATTTGCCATAACTGTTTTCACATCGGCAAAGTCAAGGTTAATCAAACCAGGGTTTGTAATCAAATCTGTAATCCCTTGAACACCTTGGCGAAGTACGTTATCTGCTTCGCTAAGAGCTTCAAGAAGTGGAGTTTTCTTATCAACAATTTCAAGCAAGTTGTTGTTTGAAATAATCAATAGGGTATCTACATGTTCACGAAGTTGGTTGATTCCTTCAACAGCAAATTGACCACGTTTGCTTCCTTCAAAACCGAAAGGACGTGTCACAACACCAACTGTAAGAGCACCTAAATCTTTAGCAATACGAGCAATAACAGGAGCTGCACCAGTACCTGATCCACCACCCATACCCGCAGTAATGAAGACCATATCCGCTCCGCTGATAGCAGCTGTTAATGTTTCTTCGCTCTCTTCAGCAGCTTTTCGACCAACTTCAGGTTGACCTCCAGCACCCAAACCACGAGTCAATTTAGGACCCAATTGAATTACTGTCTCTGCTTTAGTACTACTCAAAGCTTGTACATCTGTGTTTGCTGCGATAAATTCTACGCCTGCAACACCTTCGTCAACCATGCGGTTAATGGCGTTACCGCCACCTCCACCAACACCGATTACTTTAATAACTGCACCTTGAGCAGCTGCTGTATCAAATGAAAATGTCATAGTTTATTTTTCCTCTTTTATTCATCAAACATGCTTCCGATTAAGCCACGGAAGCGATCTGCGATTTTTGGTTTATTTTGAGAAGATACTTTATCCTCTTTCGGAGCAACTACGTTAGTAGAAGCTGATGATTCCACCTCTGTATTTGAAGCTGATTGAATCGGGGTAGGTTGTGACACCTGGGTGACACGTTGAATCATCCCACCAAAATTGATTGGTTGGTGACGCAAGCTATCCTCACCCTTGACTGCTCGTTGTGCTAACAAATGCACCTCAGTCAATTGACCAGCAAATTCAGACAAGCTAATCACATGAGCAAAAGCAGGGTTACGAATTCCAACTTGATTTGGAACGTAAAGTTTGACACCAACACCAAAGACTTCCTGTGCAAGTTCTACAATACCTGGTAAAATAGCATTTCCACCAATCAAAACAATCCCACCTGGAAGATCCAACAAATGTCTTCTTTCCAACTCTTGTTTGATTTGTTCAAAAATGTGTTTAATGCGAGCTGAAATAATCTCTGCTAGGTAGCTTTCTGTAACTTCTACAGGCTCTACTTCACCAATCACTTCAACTTGGAAGGTTTCATTGCTTGCAAGCGAAGGGTAGGCTTCTCCATAGTTCAACTTCAATCCTTCAGCTAGTTTTTGCGAAGTCTTCAAGACTTTAGAGATATCTTTTGTGACATAATCTCCACCTTCTTGAAGAATATTTGTAAACTGGAGTTCTTGGTTACGGATTGTAGCAACAGTTGTTTGACCTGCTCCCATATCAATCACAGTAGCTCCAAATTCACGCTCGCCTTCGTTCAAGACTGAACGAACCAAAGCCAATGGTGAAATAATAATATTTTCAACTTGAACACCTGAGCGCTCAACTGTCTTGCGTAAATTGTGAAGAATAGTACGTGGACCTGTGTAAAGTAAGCCACGCATTTCAAGACGAACCCCCATCATACCACGTGGGTCACGAATACCTTGGAAACCATCTACGATAAATTCTTCTGGAATAAAAGTAATGACTTCACGATCTGGTGTCATACTCTTTGTCAAGGCTGATTTGACAACATTCTCGACATCTTGATCTGTAATTTCTTTTGTATCAGATGTAACGGGAATCATTCCTTGAGTTGGTTCTACTTGCAAAAGATTTCCAGGCAAACCAACATTCACTGATTTGATTGAAATGCCTGCTTTTTCCTCTGCCTGGGAAATAGCCGACTTAATAGCAGTTGCTGCTGCTTCAATATCAACGATAATCCCATCTTTTACACCTTTACTCTTGGCATTACTTACACCAATTACGTTTAGTTCACCATTTCTAAGCTCAGCAACCAATACCTTAATCGAATTGGTTCCAATATCTAAGCCTGTAAAAAAACCATCTCTAGCCATTACATCGCATCCTCTCTATCTTCCAAGTTTCTAACTTCTATTCAATATAGCTAAAATAGGGCATAGCTATTCACAGAATATTATAACACAAAAAATCCAATCGTGCTTAGTTTTTTCCTAAATTTACTTGCTATTTTTTCACTTTCGCTCATCAGCTTTTTTATTTTCCAAACAAATTATAAAAAATCAGATTTATGAAAAAAGAAAGCTCATTTCTAAGCTTTCTTTGCAGTCATTTTTTCTGCTTCTTGTGCTAAAAATAGTTCCAAGATTTTCTTTGTTAACGTAATCGCTGCTGATAAGGCTAGGGAAACGATTAAATAATTAGCTACTAAGCCATGATCCCCAACCAATGGTGGTTTTGTCAAGAATCCATAATCTCCACCTGTTACTAAATTGACCATAAAAATTAAGGCATTTAGGGCAAAGGTCACGAGAAAAATTCCCTTCACATCCAACAATCGTGCATCATACTGTCTCAATAGATAAACTAATGAGTTCCCCAAAAGAGCTAGGTGCCCAAATATAAAGGACAAAATCGCAATATGTGGGAAAGGATAGGCATCTGGCACTGGATAAACAAAGGCTGCTAATGTCCCAAATGTTCCTAGTAATGCAAAATACTGCCTATATTTAGACTGACCAGGAAGCAAGAGCACCACAAACATAGCCATACGGCAATGGTAAAAAGGTAGGCTTTCTGATAGCGGCATATGATTAACCCCATACCAACCATAAAGTAGGATTAACTGAACCGCCTGCAAGATTTGGAAAAATCGTTGGTAAACCTTCTTTTCACGATAGCGATAAGCTGTATAAAAGGTTAAGGCTAAGAGCGTAAATAGGCTAACATACCAAAAAAGATCAAACTTGGGTGGTTCTGTTGCTTGGGTCGTAAAGAAAATATCCCATAAATTCATCTAGTATTCCTCATGATTCAAAATTTTCCTGCATTTTATTATACCATGCTATTTAAGAAAAATGAATTTAGAAATACGATAATCATCTTCTTAGTCAAGATATTGCTCCTTCTGACCTTTATAAACCTGCCAAAGAATCTCTATTTGCTCCTTGGTAATGCGTTTTTCAGATAAGGTCGGCAGTTGGTCAATAGCAAAAAATTGAAGGTCTGCAATCTCTTGATTTTCTTGGAATTGTCCATCAAGAAGCTTACATTCAAAAACAAACTTTGCATATTGTTTGCTCTGTAGTTGGAAACGATTGGTATCAAAAACAGCTAGTAGTCTTTCTATTTTGGCTTTGAAGCCGGTTTCTTCTTCAATCTCCTTGAGAATATTTTCAGTTGGTGAATAACCGACCTCGCCAAAGCCACCTGGCAAAGCCCAATCATTCTCTCCTTGTCCCCTAACCAGACAAATTTTTTCATCCTCAACTATCCAAGCACGGACGTCCATTAAAGGAGTCGCATAAGCGAAAGTTGGTTTCAAGACTTCTGTCACTTCTTCTACATCGAGGTCTGATGCTTGATCCAGCATTTCAGATAAAAGGACCCGCAAGTCCTCATAACGCTCACAGTCAAAAGGATCCTTTGTAAATGTTAATCCAGTATCTGTAATGGCAATCATTCTTTGCAAATACTTGACAAAATCACTTGTCTTCATGTTCTAAACTTTCTACCAACTTGGCTAGGTTCATAGAGTTAGAGCCTTTGAGCAAGATTTGGTCATTAGCTCCTAGACTTTCCTTAACCTGCTTGACTAGGTCTTCAAATTGGTCTTGGTCTTCTGTTTTCTTGAAGTAGTAAACGTGGCCGATTGGGAACATTTGACTGGCAAGTTGGGCCAATTCTGCGATATCTTCTCCATAAAAAATAACGGTATCCAGCACATCTGGCGAGAGGCTCAAAATCATCTGGTTATGGAGTTGAACAGACTGGTCACCGAGCTCCTTCATGTCCGCCAAGACAGCGATTTTCTTGCCTCCTTCGTTGGCTGGAATGGCAGAGAATGTCTCCAAAATCAACTTCATGGCTGTTGGATTGGCATTGTAAACATCTGATAGAATATCTGCACCATTGGCTGCTTTCTTCCACTCGGTACGGTTACGCGTCAATTCAAGATTTTGGAAGGCCTGACGAATCTGCTCCTCAGTCACTCCTTCTTGCAGGGCAACATAGGATGCAATCATAGCGTTCGTGGCATTATACTTACCAGTCACTGGTAAATCAAGGGCTTGCCCTAAGAAATTAGCCTTAAAGGTCAGACTGTCTTTACGCTCAATCAAGTCTATGATTTCTAGCTCTGCTTCTAGCCCAAAACGGACCACCTTTTTATCTGTTGGCAAGTAGTCCTCTACAATGGAGTCAGCTGGTGCCAAAAGCAAGGAACCTGAAGCCATACCATCTGCAATTTGCATTTTTCCTTTGGCAATTTCCAAACGGTCTTTGAAAAAGGCCAAATGAGCCTCCCCAACCAGGGTCACGATGGCTGTTTTTGGATGGGCCAATTCTGACAAGAGGTGGATATCTCCCAAGCGATCCTGCCCCATCTCCAAGACCAACTTTTCTGTTCCTTCAGGCATATGGAGAACTGTGTAGGGAAGACCAATCTCATTATTGTAGTTGCCTTGTGTTTTGTAAGTTTTGTAGGTTGTTGATAGCAAGTGCGCCAACATATCCTTAGTCGTTGTCTTGCCATTTGAACCTGTAACTGCAAAGACATCAACAGCCGTTTTCTCAAGATAGTAGGCAGCTAGGGTTTGAAAGGCAGTCAACACATCATCTACTAAAATATAAGGATGATTTGCGACCTTTTTCTCAGATAGAGTTACTGCTGCACCATTTTCAAAGGCTGTTTCGATAAAGTCATGCCCATCACGCGCACCTTTAAGTGGAACAAACAAGTCCCCTGTAGTAATCAAACGACTATCAAACTCAGCTTTTTCTAACTGAGTGTCCTCAAATATGCTGACATCATTTTTAGCTCCAACAGCTTGAGCAACTTCGTAAATTGTAAGTTTCATTTCTACTCCTTTAAAAAGGGGCGAAGTCCGAGAACTCCGATCACCTTGCAGTGATGGTTCTGGCTTCTACCCTCTCTTTCATTTTTATAGCAAATGCGCTTCGCGCTTGTCAAAACTTTCCTTGGCAAGGTCAACCAAACGCTCGATTAGGTCTGGGTAGCTGATTCCCATATTGTCCCAAAGTAATGGATACATAGACCACTGGGTGAAACCTGGCATGGTATTGAGCTCATTTAGGAAAATCTCGCCCTTATCTGTATAGAAGAAATCGCAACGAGAGAGACCGAGTCCACCAATCGCACGAAAGGCTGTTTCTGCATTTTGACGCATGACAGCTACCACATCATCACTGATCTTGGCTGGGATGTCCATAGTAATCTTATTATCAATATACTTGGCATCATAGTCATAAAAGTCAACATCCTTGACAACTTCTCCTGGTAGCGTGCTTTTGACATCGTAGTTGCCCAAGAGACCAACCTCGATTTCACGGGCATTTACTCCTTGCTCTACCAAGACACGGCTGTCATATTGGAAGGCAAGTTCCAAGGCTTGGCGGAGTTCTTCTTGGTTTTCAGACTTAGAAATACCGACACTTGAACCCATGTTTGACGGTTTGGTGAAGACTGGATAAGTCAATTTTTCTTCAACTTCAGCGATTTTAGCAGTCACATCATCGCCTTCAACGATGGCCACATAAGGAACTTGGGCAATCCCGACAGATTCTAAGACACGCTTGGTCGTAATTTTATCCATAGCAAGGCTAGATGACAAGATATTGCAGCCGACATACGGCATTTTCAAAACTTCCAAGAATCCTTGAACAGATCCATCTTCTCCCATCGGACCGTGAAGAACTGGAAAGACCACTGCACCTTCTTCGTAAATAGCACTTGGTGCAACCTGCTTATCCCAATCAATAGTTTCATTGGTCATGAGACGGTCCTCTTGACCTGGAGTCTGGCTAAATTCTTGTGTTTTGATAAAGTCACCTGACTGGCTGATGAAGAAAGTCTTGACTGTGAAACGGTCGTAATTGACCGCATGCATAACACTTTCAGCTGAAAGGACCGAGACTTCACGCTCTGCACTACGTCCACCGTATAAAAGAATAATCGTTTGTTTCATATTATTTGTTCCAATTCTAATAGAATACTCGTTCTTTAGTATATCATATTTGCTTCTTTTTTGAAACTTGAACCTGATACTGGTCTTCAAGAAATCTAAAAAGAGACCGATAAAACAACTGTCGGTCTCCGTGATTTTTGTATAAATGAACGAAGTTTGTTAATTTGTCTACTCTTATAACTCTGTTCGATTTTCAATGGCTCGTAAGAGTGTGACTTCGTCCGCATACTCAATATCTGCTCCCACAGCAAGTCCTCGTGCTAGACGAGTAACCTTGATTCCAGCTGGCTTGAGCAAACGAGAAAGATACATGGAAGTCGCTTCCCCATCTGCTGTGGCATTTGTTGCTACGATTACCTCTGAAACTTCACTATCCATCAGACGAGTCATGAGGCTCTTGAGATTGATATCGTCCGGACTGATACCATTCATGGGAGAAATGAGTCCATGCAAGACATGATAGAGTCCATGGTATTCTTGGATATTCTCCATGGCTGCCACATCGCGACTATCTTCGAGAACTAAAATCGTTGTCTGGTCCCGAGTCGGATCGGTACAGATAGAGCAAGGATCGTCATCAGTCAGGCGACCGCAGATGGAACAGTAGGTCAGCTCTCTCTTAGCAGAAAGGAGATTTTTAGCAAATTCATTGACATCGTCATCAGACATTCCAATAGTATAGAAGGCCAGACGGGTAGCCGTCTTAATCCCGATACCCGGTAACTTGGAATAACTATCAATTAGCTTAGCAATAGGTGTTGGATAAAGCATAAGTTCCTTTCTAATTCATTGGATGATGTTGGTTATAGAGGTTGATAATATCGCGCGCAATGGAAGGTCCGACACCATTTGTAAGGTTGGTGTTATGAGGGAAGACAACAGCTACAGCGATTTGAGGATTATCTGATGGTGCATAGGCCACAGCATTAGTATTGTTAGCTTTTTGACCACCCTCAACATAACTTTCGGCAGTACCTGTTTTTCCACTAATGGATACCGCTGCGCCATTTGAAAAGGCACGACCGGTTGTCAAAGCACTACCACCATGTGACACTTGATAAAATCCTTGTTGGAGGATGGAAACATCAGACTCAGAAATATTAATTTTATTCATTTCCTTGGTTTCAACAGATTGGATTAAGTTCCCTAAACCACCTTGTTCATTATTTCCATAAATCCCCTCGACAATGTGAGGTGCAATCCGAACACCGTTGTTGGCAATAGTTCCAACGTACTGGGCCAATTGCATTGGGGTGTAGTTATCAAACTGACCAAATGCATTGGTAATGTAATTAGCGAAATTATACTCTTTTGGTATAAAACCAGTTGACTCATTTGGAAGGTCAATGCCTGTTGAGGCTCCAAGACCATATTCAGCAAATGTCGAACGAAGTTTCCCCATAGCGGATTCTAAATTGTTAGTTAAAACAAACATATTGGGTTGATAGGTCTGGCCCATGATTCCAAGAGCGGTTTGAACCACGTAAGCATTAGATGAATACTCCAAGGCTTCCACAGCTGTAATAGGAAAAGATCCATATGCCAATTTATACCAAGAATAAATTGGAGCTGAACCTTGGAAAACAATAGGCTGATCTGTTAAGGTTTGGTTTCCTGATAAAACACCATTTTCCCAACCTGAGCTGATGGTAGCGGCCTTAACAACCGAACCGGGTACAAAGACATTGGTCACAGTTCCCAAGGAATCCTGTGTTAACTCTCCCGTGTTCAGGTCATGTTTGATCCCTGACATGGATAACACAGCACCTGTTTTTGGATTTAGAGCAACTGCATACACACCCTCAGAATACTTGGCTCCACCATTTCCTAGCTCGGAATTGAAATAACTTTTCAGCAAAGCATCCACACTATCTTGGAAGGCCAAATCAATAGTCAGTTTAATATTATTCCCTTTGGTACCATCTTCGATATTTTCGACACTTTCCATATCGCCATACTTGTCCAGATGGATTTCTTTCACCGAGCGTTTTCCTTGCAAGGTTTCTTCATATTGTTTTTCTAGATAAGAGGTTCCAACACGGTCATTTAGAGAATAACCCTTTTTGATATAAGCATCTGCTTCTTCAGCTGGAAGACCAGCTTTTTCACTGGATACACTTCCTACTATAGACGAAAGTGAAGTCTCTAGGACCTTTCGATCCCACGAAGTTGAAATACTGATCCCAGGTAAATTCTTAGAAGCTGAAGCAATCAATGCAATCTGTGTATCTGTCAAGGAATCTGTCGCAATGGTCCCTGTCGCAAAATTTCCAACTGCATTGAGTTGGCTAAAGAGGTAAATTTCTTTCTTTTCGTCATCCGAGTAGGTCAATTGACTTGGATCTATGCTTTCTACTGTGTTATTGTAAAGCTCAGACTCAGATAATTGATTTCCATCAGAATCTAGTCGTTTCTCACGTGGTAAACTTTCCACTGCTTTCTTATAGACGTCTTGATCTGCTAGGTAGTAGTCTGCCAACTGTCGGTCAGTCAATGTTGGAGAAGAAACTCCCACATAGGCTAGCAACTTCTTGGCTGTTTCTTTCAAGTCTGCAGCCGTCATCTTGTTGTTCCTTGTAAAAGATACAACTTGCTTGATGGTGTTTTCGACGAGAGGTTTCCCTGTTGCATCGTAGATTTGTCCACGGGCTGAACTAGTGGTCACCTTTGTTTTACTTGCCGATGCTAATTTTGTCTCATAAAAATCCTTGTTCAAAACCTGCATATAAAGCAGGCGACCAATGATGGCCATAAAGAGCAAAATAACAATTGAAAACAATAAATTAAGCCGAATCGGAATCGAATGGCTGTCAAATTTTCTCATACAAGTCAGTCTCATTTCTATTTAAAATCTCATTCTTCATTGTACCACAAATTGAGAAGAAAATTATGGAAAACGGGAACACTTTATTTGATTTTTAAAAGAGCTTTTCTTTTTTATTTAATTATCATTATTTTATATGGTATAATAATGTCAACCAATAGAAAATTTTTTCTTTCAATTTAATATAAATCATACAAAGGAATCCCATGAACAATCAAGACATTCCCTCTATTATTGATCTCCACTTTGATGAATTAACTGAATTAGAACAAGAAATTGCTCGCTATTTCTTACAGGTCGATACGATACAGGATGATTTATCATCACAAAATGTCGCTCAGAAACTTCATATTTCCCAGGCTGCCCTAACTCGTTTTGCTAAAAAGTGTGGTTTTACTGGCTATAGAGAATTTATTTTCCAATACCAACATCAAATTGATAACCAAAATCTTCAGCTATCGACCCATAATCCTCTTATCCAAGGTGTTCTCAGAAGCTATAGCAATATGCGAGAGCAAACTCAAGAATTAATTAATGAAAATCAAATAGAACGAATAGCTAATATGATAGAAGATGCTGAAAGAGTCTATTTTTTTGGCACTGGAAGCTCTGGCCTTGTCGCTCGTGAGATGAAATTACGCTTTATGCGTTTAGGAGTTGTCTGTGAAGCCATAACCGATCAAGATGGATTTGCTTGGACTACTAGTATCATGGATGACAATTGCTTGGTTCTAGGCTTTTCACTATCTGGATCTACTCAATCTATTCTGGACAGCTTGTTAGATGCTAAAGAAATGGGGGCAAAAACAGTCCTCTTTACCAGCGTACCAAACAAAGAAAACCAACTGTATACTGAAACTGTACTGGTTGCTAGTCACAATCAATCATCCTATATTCAGCGTATCTCCTCTCAACTTCCAATGCTTTTTTGGGTTGATTTGATTTATGCTTACTTTTTAGAAATCAATCGAGAAAATAAAGAGAGAATATTCAATAGCTACTGGGAAAATAAAAAACTCAACGGCTATCGAAGACAAAGAAGAATTAGAAAATCCTAGTTTGGCTCAGCCAAACTAGGATTTTTATTCGTCACTAAACATAACTCATCTAGATCCTGAGTTAGTCATATCTTGACTCGGTCTTAAATAATTTCATGTAATCACTTTTTGAAGGGAGTAAATAAGCAAGCCTAACGGTATCCTCAACAATTGTATATAATACGATGTAATCCTTACTCAAGGTCAATCCTCTCGTTTGGTAGTGAGGATCTAATCTCTTCCCAAATTTTTCATCGGCATCGAATCCAGCTTGGGGGAAAATTTCCAGCCGATTAATATCTTTTCTAATATTAGCTACTTTTCGTCTCGCAGCCTCTACAGAACCAATTTCCTCTGCTATATACTGATATATTTTATCCAGACTATCAATCACTCTAGGGGAATACAAAATCCTATATTTTTTATAATCCATAGCGTGTCACGACATCCTCATCTGTCAAGTAATTTCCAGACTCAATCTTGGCATAACTTTCTTGAACTTCTGCTTGTAATTGTCTAAACAAATACTCCTTCTCTAATTCCTCTTCACTAAGTAAATCTACTCCATTTGTTACGACAACATTCTTTAAAAATAATCTGAGTGCTGATGAAAGAGAGAGATTTTGTTCTTTTAACACTTCCATGGCATCGTTTACCAATTCTCTATTAGCTTGGAAGGTTACTATTTTACTTGAATTCGCTATAGCCATTTTATATAATTCCTTTATAGATTTTCTTTATTATCTCACAATTATAAAGAAAGTCAAGGGAATTTGATTAGAAAATCCTAGTTTGGCATTGCCAAACTAGGATTGTTTTGTCTTGAAATGATAATATGCACCGAGCATACCTGCTGTATTTTGGTGATGGGCAAATTCTAATCTCGTCTTATCAGCCAGACTCGGTACCAAAGCTTCTTTCAAAGCTTTTCGAATTTTAGGCTTGAGAATAGCTTCTTGTCCCATGATACCACCACCTAGAATAACTACTTCTGGATTGGCCACATAACAAATATTAGCTAGACCTTTTCCTAGATAGTCAACCATGCGGTCGATACCTTTCATACAAAGCTTGTTGCCCTCAGTAGCTTCCTTAAAAATCCGACGACCATTCCACTGTTCGACTGGGTCACCATGTGCTTCTGCTACATAACGAACCAAAGCTGTGGTTGAGGCTAAGTCTTGGAAAGCTCCATCCTGCATGTGTAGATAGCCAACCTCACAGGCGGAGTTACTAAAACCATGGAAGACTTGACCGTCAATAATTAAACAACCGCCAATACCTGTTCCAATGGTTAAGCAAAGGGTCACGCTTGCTCCCTTACCAGATCCCGAAACTGCTTCTGCAAGACCTGCACAGTTGACATCATTTTCAATTTCACAAGGAATGTCAAAGCTAGTCTCGATTTCCTTCTTGAACTGTGTACCTGCATAGTTTGGAATCTGTGGGCCTGCATAGAAAATCTCACCCTTGTCAGGATCCACCATACCTGCCGAAGAAATGGCAACACCTGCTACAGAATCTTTTTCAAGATAACTAGCTACAATCTGTTTGGTTTTCTCTAAAATATGGGGACCACCTTTATGTGCCTCTGTCGGTATCTCATGAGATTCAAGAAGTTGCCCCTCTTGATCAACCAAACCATACTTGATGTTAGTTCCACCGATATCAATTGCAATGTAGTTAGTCATAAATACCTCCTTATGGATTAGAGGAAGCGCTCCTTAGTTTCACGAATCAAGGCTGCAGCTGCTTCCACAACTGGACGATCTTCTTCAGTCACTGGTGTCAAAGGTGAACGAACAGATCCAATATTAAGTCCTTCATTAATCTTCAAGACTTCTTTAATGACACCATACATATTTCCATGTGCAGAAGTGAGTTTACCAATGATAGCGTTGATAGCGTATTGCAATTCACGCGCTGTTTCTAAATCTTTATCCGCAATCAATTGGTTGAGTTTCAAGAAGAGTTCTGGCATAGCACCGTAAGTTCCACCGATACCAGCTTTAGCACCCATGAGGCGTCCTCCTAGGAACTGTTCATCTGGACCGTTAAAGACGATATGGTCTTCTCCACCAAGGCTAACAAATGTTTGGATATCTTGAACTGGCATAGAAGAGTTCTTAACACCGATAACACGAGGATTCTTCAACATTTCAGTATAGAGACTTGGAGTCAAGGCAACACCTGCCAATTGAGGAATGTTGTAGATTACATAGTCTGTGTTTGGAGCTGCAGAGCTGATATCATTCCAGTATTTAGCGACTGAGTATTCTGGCAAGCGGAAGTAAATTGGTGGAATCGTTGCAATCGCGTCTACACCCAAGCTTTCTGCGTGGCGAGCAAGTTCCATACTATCTTTAGTATTATTGCAAGCAACATGGGCAATAATAGTTAATTTACCTTTGGCAACTGCCATGACTTCTTCCAAAATCAACTTACGGTCTTCAACGCTTTGGTAGATACATTCGCCAGAAGATCCATTAACATAAAGGCCTTGAACACCTTTATCAATGAAGTATTGAACCAAGGCACGTGTGCGCTCTGGACTTACTTCTCCTTGTTCATCGTAACATGCGTAGAAGGCTGGAATGACACCTTCGTATTTTTTTAAATCTGACATAGATTTTCTCCTGTTATTTTTATTTTCTGCTAGAGCAGATTCTTTCTTTACTTCTTTAGTATACACTTTAGAGAAAAGGCTTTCAATATCTCATAGACACTTAGATTTTAGTTTCTCGCTTATAGAATAGCTTTGGGAGCGTTTGAAAGTAGTTTCAGAAATAATTGCAACCCTTACTCATACTTAGCAAATAGCTTTTCCATCACTCCTACTTGTAAAAAAGCAAGAAGTCCAAAACCAAAGAGAATAAAAGCTGATCCTCCCAATAGAAGGGTAAAGGCTGATAGATATAGAATCATCAAAATCAAAAAGATAATTGCAATCATCAAGATAAACCAAAGAGCATTAAAGCTAGCCAAGATCAGTCCTTTTTGAAGAATTTCTTTCCAAGATAGGTCATAACGTGCCGCAATCGGGTAACTAGCCAACATCACAATAGTAAGAAAAATCAGAATCCCTAAACAAATGGCTTTCACCAATTGGAAGGGCAGAGCTGTTTGACCCCAGAAAAGATAGAGATCTGAAAGAGTTAGAAATACAATTCCTAATTCTAACAGCCCCAACTGAAAACCTAGTTTCAGATTTTGCCTAAAAAATCTTAGATAGGTTCTAAAAACTGGAACACGTCTACTTTGCTTGATTTCAAACATTGTCTGATAGAGACTAATTTTGGCTACCCCAATCGTTACGATTGGCAAACAAGTTACTACAAAGAGAAGATTGACTGTTACAATATCTAAAACCTTCTCACTAATTCGCATTAGAAAATTATCTGTATCAAATGCAGCCTTGATGAGACTTCTTCCTTTTTGTGACATCTTTTACTCCCCCTATCATTTCATTTCTATCACTATCTAAATCATTCCGATTTATCAGTTGATAAGATTCAACTCTTAAACTCAATTTTAAAAAGTGCTTAATAAGATAGTCATCAGCTATCTCTACCTATTATTCTAATCAATTAAAATTTTAAACAAATACTTGCGAACTTGATCTTCCATACCTGCATAGCCATTTGGTTGATGGGGTTCTCCTGGGAAGAAAATTGCAAAATTGTGATAACCTAGTAAAAGTGGATACTGTTCATGACAATGGACAAAACCAATATCACTTGCTTCATCAAAAGCAACCGCTTCGTCCTTAATACGTGAACCAAAGCTAGAATATTCATGACCTTCTACCAACAAATGCAAGTCTGCATAGTTCTTGTGATGTTCAAACTGATCATTTTCAGCTTTATTTAGGACATTTTCTTGAACAACTAGAAAGACCTTATCCCCATCAATATCATATTTTCCTAACTCGAACGAATCTTTACGATGTTCATAAAGATAATCAATTGCCTTGTCAAGATTTGGATGAATTCCTTTATAAAAGCTAATGTTTTTTAAATCGTCAAAAATCATTATTTTCTCCTTTAAAAATCATCATTAAGCGATTAAAACTAACACCTCCAACAGTGTCATTTACTGTCGGAGGCTTTTAGATAGTGCTAGCAATAGTAAATTGATACTGTAAAAGAAATCGTTTCTTATCCTTTAACAGCTCCCATAGTAATACCTTGTGTGAAGGATTTTTGGAAGACTAAGAAGACTGTTACGATTGGCACAGCAGCAAGGGCAGCCCCCGCCATGATTAAACCATAGTTGGTTGCCATTTCGGCCTGCATAGTCGCAACCCCGAGTGAGATAGTCAAATTTTGACGTGAAGTCAACATAACCAACTGCATGAAGTAGTCGTTCCAAGTATTGATGAAGGTAAAGATTGCAAGGGCTGCAAATCCTGGTTTCACAATTGGGAAGGCTACGCTCCAGAAAGTACGAATCTCACCACAACCGTCGATTTTAGCTGATTCAAGCAACTCTGTAGGGATGTTTTCACTGAATTGTTTCATAAGGAAGACCCCGAATGGCCATCCAATCAAAGGCAAGATAACTGCCCAAAGAGTATCATGGATTCCCATGAAGTTGACGATACGTACCAATGGTACAAGGACAACTTGTTTTGGAAGTGCCATGGCAGCGATAAAGATGGCAAAGAGGATACGCTGACCATAGAAACGTTTTTTAGCCAATACATAACCTGCTAGAGAAGAGGTCGCACAGACCAAAAACATAGTTACAAGTGAGATAAATACTGAGTTCCACATCCACTGCATGGCAGGGTTTTGCACCATAAGTTGTTGGAAGTTTTCCATGGTTGGCATTTTAGGGAACCATTGTGGTGGAATAACGATTGTATCAGGTTGTGATTTGAATGCCCCTGTCAAAATCCAGTAGAATGGAAAGATGAACAGCACGGTCAACAAGAGCAAGATAATAGTTGAAATAACAGTGAAAGCTGTTAAAGGTTTTTTTTCTGTAGATTGCATAGCTGTCTCCTTTCTTTAGTATTCTACGTCGTTTCCGAGTACTTTAAATTGAACAAAACTTACGATAGCAATCATAACCGCCAAGAAGACACCGATTGTGTTGGCATAGCCATACTCTGTCAATTGGAAGGCTTTTTCGTATAGGTAGTACATCAAGGTACTTGTAGAGTAGTTTGGACCACCTGATGTCAAAAGCTGAATCAAGGCGAAACATTGGAATGAGTTAATTGTTGTAATAATTGCGATATAGAGAGTTGTTGGAAGAAGGCTTGGCCATTTAATCTTCCAGAAAACTTGAAACTCAGTTGCACCATCGACGCGGGCTGCTTCAACCAATGAATTATCGATATTTCCCATAGCAGCGATGTAGAGGATGATCGGTTGACCAACTGAAGTTGTCAAGAGGATAATCATAATCGCCATCAATGCCCAGTGCTTATCACCAAGCCATGAAATGTTTTGAGAAATAATATGACTTGATTTAAGAACAAAGTTCAAGATACCTGATAGTGGATCATAGATCCATTTCCATACAACTGTTACGGCAACACTACCTGTAACAACTGGAAGGAAAAATACGAAACGATAGAAGGATCTAGCGATAGCATTTTGATGGTAGGTCTGTGACGCTACAAAGAGCGAGAAGAGAACAACCACAGGAACTGATCCAATAACCAAAATAACTGTATTAATCAGAGATTTTGTAAAGACAGGATCTTTAAACATACGGATATAGTTATCTAAGCCCACAAATTGGAAACTAGTCATAGAATAGTTAAAGAAACTTGTGATGAAGCCCATAATCATTGGTGCTAAAACGAAGACAACGAAGAAGAATAAAACTGGCGCTAGGAAAGCATAAGAAATAATAGTTTCTCTCATACGAATTTTATTAACTTTCACTGTCGGCACCTCTCTTTCCTTTTCTTTTTTATTGATAATCTCCTAAGAGAATGATGATTTACCTTTTAAATAAAAGCCCCCTTTTCTTACACAAGTGTGCAAAGGGAAAAGGGGCTACAAAATCTGTTTAGGGTTTATTGTTTAGTAGCTTTTTTGATAGTTTCATTTGCTTTTTCAGTAAATGCTTTCAATGCATCAGCTGGTTTTTGATCGCCATTTGAAACTGATTGCAACATTGGGAACCATAGAGTTCTCATTTCTGCAAAACCATCAATTGTATTGTAGTATGGTGAGTAGTACTTAGTCCAAGCACCGATTGTTTCCATACGTTTGTCTTCATAGAGTTTACCAAATGATGTACGAACTGGGAATGCTCCTGTACGAACAACATCTTTTGGACCCCATTCTTTATCATCAGCGATGAATTGAACAAATTTCTTAGAAGCAGCAATTTTCTTGTCATCTTTGTTGTTAAATACTGCAAATCCGTTTACAAGGTATTCAAGAGCTGGTTTACCAGAATCAGATGGGAATGGTACTTCTACCACTTCTACTTTACTTGCTTCCAATAGTTTAGCTTGGATACCATTTTGAGCTGGTGCCCAAAGAGTAGTGTATGATGTTTGGCCGTTAGCAAAGTTTTGGATGTCTGCTCCACCATCAAATTGTGAACCATTGTTCAACAAACCATCTTTAATCCAGCTAGCTGCTTTTTCAAGACCTTTAACGAATTTAGGATCATCAGTTGTATACTTAGTAACATCTTTATCAGTTACAGAAGCTCCATAAAGGTTTGAAATGAAGGCACGTGTTCCTTGGTCTCCCCCTTGACCTGAACTGAACAATGAACCTGGTGTATAGCCTTTAGCTTTGAGTGCTTTCAATACTTTTTCAAAGTCGTCTGTTGTCCAACCTTCTTTTACAAGGTTCGCAACTCCAGCTTCTTCCAACATTTTCTTGTTCATAGCCATGTAGAATGGTGCTGAACTGATTGGATACATGTAAGCTTTATCGCCAGCTTTACTTGCTTTTACAATATTTTCATTGTTGACATCTTTAACAAAGTCATCTGTGAAGAGGTCGTTCAAGTCAGCCAATTTCCCATTTTTACCATATTGGATGATACGTCCTGGTGCGTCAAAGAGGACGTCCGGAGCTGTACCGGCTTCGATAGCTGTAGTGATTTTTTCTGGGCCTGACTTAAAGTCGATAGTTTCCAATTTCACTTTTACATCTGGGTTTGCTTTCTCAAAGGCTGCGATGATAGATTTTTCATAAGTTCCAACACCGTCACCAGTTTTTTCTTGAGTGAAGACTGGGAATGCCCACCAAGTGATTTCTGTTTTTCCGCTATCGCTACCAGATTTTCCAGCATCTTTACTTCCACCAGAATTACCACATGCAGCAAGGCCAAGAATCGCAGCACCCGCAAGCACTGTACAAGCTAGTTTTCTAAATTTCATTTGTATTCTCCTATTTATAAGCGTATCCATATTGGATAATGAGCAAGTTTGCATCTGTATACGTTTTCATTTTATCCGACGCTTCCACCACTCTCCTCTGTTTTGAGATTGTGTTATTTAAGACCAGCAACAAAGCGTTCTGTAATCTCTTTTGGTCTAGTAATAGCGCCACCAACAACAATGCCTCTTACTCCGTATCCCAGGATTTGTTTAGCTTGTTCTGGTGTATGAATTTTCCCTTCAGCGATAACATCTACACCCGCATCACAGAGCTTTTTGATTAATTCAAAATCGGGACCGTCCACTTTTGGACTATAAGATGTGTAACCTGATAAGGTTGTTCCTACAAAGTCAATTCCTGCTTCTACAGCTGCTAACCCTTCTTCGAAGGTACTTGTATCAGCCATCAAAAGCTGGTTAGGATATTTTTCCTTGACCTGACGGATAAACTCCTGAATTTCTAAACCGTCATAGCGTTCTCGCTTCGTACAGTCCAGAGCAATTACCTCAATGTCTAGCTCTGCTAGTTCATCAACTTCTTTCATAGTAGCAGTGATGAAGGGTTCTTGAGGTGGATAATCTCGTTTGATAATCCCTATAATCGGAAGTTTTGTAACCTCTTTGATTTCCTTGATATCACGAACACTATTGGCTCGGATACCGACTGCTCCACCTTGCTCAGCCGCTTTGACCAGCAAGGGGATAACTCCTCCCGCTTCTGTATAAAGCGGTTCGTGAGGAAGGGCCTGACAAGAAACAATGATTCCATCTTTGATTTGATTAATCAAAGCTTCTTTAGTAATCTGTGGCATCCTTTTTCCTCCTTTTCCTTTTTTCTTATGAGACAATTATATACTATTTTTAAAGCGCTTTCAAGGGTTTGTTCTATGATAGATTGCAGTTTTAAAAAGAAAGCAAGTCAAACACCCCCTTTAAAAGTACTTTCAAAGAGGTGCTTGACTTATTATAAGAGAATACCGATATTTATTTTGCTATCTCAGATAGCTTCACTTTGCGATCTTCAAACATAGACTGGGTACAAGCATCTGCAGTAGCAATTGCTTCTAGAGCAGCTTCACCTGTCAATAGTTTGGCAAATTCTTCTGATACTGGAGCTCCTTGCATAATCTCATGCAGATAGCGCATTTCTTTATCAATGACAGATGACAACCATAATGGAGTAGGTTTACCTGGTTTACCATAAGCAATTGCACCATCCATTTCTGTACTATGATAGATACGAGTACGATCATCATCTTCTTCTTGCGATTCATGAATCAAGAAATAGCTTTCTTGCCCATCTAGCTTAAGAGTTCCTTTACAGTTGAATAAGAATCCTAAAAAACCAGCCTAAAATCCTAGATAATTTTTAGGATTCTAGACTGGTTTATTTTATATGAACTTAAAAGTTCAACGAACAACTGTAGACAAATTAACTGTCTTTTCGCCTATAAGAAATCATTGCTCCAAGGAACACTCCTACAAAACCAAATAAGATTGTTAGTGATGAGGCAGACTCACCTGTATTTGGTAACATAGTTTGTTCATTGTTACTTATCTTATTCTCTGATTGGTTTGATTCTGAGTATTGATTTGTAGATAACAATTTAGGTGATGGTGAAATCTCCTCCTCTTTTTTAGCTTTTGTAGGATTATCAAGTGCTAGATTATTGACAGATAGTCGGAAAGTCATAGCATAAATACTAAAGTGGTTGGTCTCAAAAATGACCTTTCCATCTTTTTGCGTGAATTCAAGAGGATGGAGATTTCCTTCCGGATCCACATAGTAAACATTTTCGACAGACTGATCTGTAGCAAAAGTAACAAGGACTTTTCCTTCAGGTTGAACATATCTACCATTTACATCCTTCAATTTGATATCAAATGCTTTATAGTTTAATGAAGCAAAACCGCTAACTTTTACTTCCTCTATTTGTACAGTTTTAACATTTTTCAAAACTTCATCTGAAGCTTGAACTTGAACACTTCCTGCTTCATTTTTGAAAATACGTTGTGAACGAGCAATACCTGAGATAACTTGATTAGAGTTTCCTTCATTTTTACTTTCTCCATTCTCTACTTGCTTATCAGTGGATTTCACTACTGAATCTCCTGCTGCAGCTAACGATCCTGTATAATCTTCTATATCATGAACTGCACTAACTACTGCATTTACTCCTCCCCGATAATCCTCTTTCTCCTCAAGAAGAGCAAGTACTGAATTAACTCCGCCTGTAAACTCAGGGTGTTCTACTATTGGTGCTGATTCTTCACCTACTGTAGATACAAGACCTTTATATTCCGGAAGTTCTGTAACAAGAGACTCGCCTTTTACTCCGCCTGTGAAGTCAGTGTTCT
>NZ_CAUQCJ010000026.1:0-25086 GCF_963516515.1 uncultured Streptococcus sp.
GCTGACTTCGTCAGTTCTATCTACAACCTCAAAGCAGTGCTTTGAGCAACCTGCGACTAGCTTCCTAGTTTGCTCTTTGATTTTCATTGAGTATAAAATACAAGAAGATAACTTCTTGAAAAAACAAAAATAGCTCCCTAAGAACTAGGGAGCCCCGACCTCTAAAAGAGGTGCCCGAACAATATGATACCTAAAAATAGGATAATTGTCAATAGCTAATTTTTATTCCTCGATGTTTTCAGCATCATCGTCTGAAAACTCGTCGTCTTCTTCGTTAAGATCCACGTCTTCACCCAAGTCATCTGGAGCAATTTCGTTGATTTCTGCATCGTAAGCTTCCACTTCATTTTTCTCATCATCTGGATTTTCATCATCATATGAAAGAGCTGGATCTGCTTCGTATGCATCTTCGTCTTCTGGATCATCCGCATTGTAGTCAATAGCATCTGAATCGCCATCCATGAAGGCATTGACACGTTTTTTCTTAGCTTTTGGTGCTACTTCATCGTCGTCATTTTCTTCAAGAGCGATGATTTCTTCGTCGATTTCGTCTACACCATACCATGAACGAAGACCCCATTTGTTGTCTCCAAGTGAGATGAAGCTACCGTCAAAGTTCAACTCTGTGTAGAACAAAGGCAAAGCTTCGCGGATATCGCTGTTTGATGTTCCAAGGTAGTTTTGAATTTCGTTTACAAGATCGCTAAAATGCATCTCATGATCGCGACCACGAAGTTCCAAGATAGCACGCGCTACCTCAATCATAGATAGTTCACTTTTTTCTTGCCCAGCAAATACTTCTAATTCCAAAGCGTTTCTCCTCATTTATACTACTATCGCCAGAGCGGATAGACTCTGACCTCATTTTATCATTTACTCTTTATTTTACGATAATTTTGCGGAATAGTCAAAGGTTAAGAAAAAATAAAGGTGAAATATTTCAGCTAATTGAAAGACCTGTGTAACATGACCACAGGTATATTGATTTATTTATAACTCAAGGCTGCAACTCCAATACCAACCACAAATTGCAAGAGGATTCCTACAGAGATAAAGGATTATTTGTTGCGTCAAATCAAGTAAAAAGATCATTTCAGGTCCTGCCAGTAACTTCGTTTTCTTTCCTTTATTTCATTTTCCCTAGAATAGTGAAAAATCCTTCTCTTGTTAATGAGTTTCATAAGAAAAAGGCTGGAGAATCCAACCTTCTCTATTTATTCAGCTAAGAGTACTTCTTTGATGGTTTGCTTTTGGAGTTTTCTGTTGGATAGATAAAAGAGGCTTTCATAAACCACAGCAAAACCGATCAAAGTCCAGAAGCAAACATTCCCATCAAAGTGATGCTCAATCTTTTCAGGAACCGTATCTTTGATCACACCAATCAAGATTTCCATGATAGCGTACTGATAAGCCGTCCCAAGAACAAATCCTAGATAGGCCCAGAAACGATAGGGAGATAGGATATGACCTTGGCATTCACGATCTGTGTAACCAAAAGCCTTCATAAGAGCCAGGGTTTCGCGACTTTCTGAGACGACAATCCCCAATGACAAAAAGAGAATAGAGAAAGAAAGGATCAAGCCAATCATGATCATCATGGTTTGGATGATGTCATCTGTGTAGTCCCTTAGACCAAAGGATAATTGAACCATGGCCGCAAAACACATAGAGCCAAAGACTACAAAAAATAGGATAGATTTTCTCCCCCAAATTAGTGACGAAGACAGCTCTTTTAGGAAGTCTTTCTCTTTCTTAGGAGCCCTCTTTCTCCTTTTGACCTTGATTGGTGTTGGGGACTTTTTCAATAAGCGAAGAGCCGGCGTTTGTAGTTGTCTTCTAGCATAACCAACCGCGATAAGCATAAAAAATGCCGTTGGAAGGACCACAAAAGCAAGCAAGAGCTGCCAATGAAAATGAATGGTGATTTCTGGCAAGATCCCCTTTTCATTCCGGAAGTCATAAAAATGCCCCATCATAAGAAAAGAAGCGAAATAGCCAAGAAGCGCTCCGGCACCAAAACTGAGTCCAAATGCCCAAAATCGTTTAGCCAACTGGCCATTGCTATAGCCCAAAGCCTTTAAAATTCCTAATTGTTCCTTGTGATCATCGACAAATTGTTTGATATAAAAACACATGAGAAGGACCGACGTCAAGGACAAGACGACTCCACTGACCATGGCCACCATCCAAGAAAGCGAAATCTGAACATCATAGTAGGTCTGAATCATGGGATTGGTTTTAGAAATCTCCAACTGCTCGATATCAAGGTAAAAATTCAAGAAGAGATTGGCCACAAAGACCGCACAAGCTCCAATGATACTGACGACAACTAATTTTCGAATATCTTTTACTGAAAACATGGCTTACCATCCAATCTCATAAGCAGTCTGAGGCTGATCATTGGTCACAACTTCGGTAATCTTGCCACTATTGACACGAATGATGGTTCTTGCCATATCCGCAATATTTTGGTTATGCGTCACCATGATGAGAGTCAAACCAAGCTTTTCCTTTAACTCCCAGATATAGTCGAGAATCTTGCGCCCCGTTTCTTCATCCAGGGCTCCCGTCGGTTCATCTAAGAAAAGAATCTCTGGCTTTTTGGCCAAGGCCCGAGCAATGGAGACTCTCTGCTGTTCCCCACCTGACAATTCACTCGGATACTTGTCCAGTTTATCGCCAAGTCCCAAATCCTCGATAATCTGCAAAAAATCATGATTATTTGCCAGGTCTGCCCCCATCTTTACATTCTATCTGACTGTTAGATTAGGCAATAAATAATACTGCTGAAAAATAAAGGCAATCCTCTCACGTCTAAAGGCTGTCAATTGAATATCTGTGAGTTGAGCTAAATCCTGTCCTTGAATGAGGATATGTCCCTCGTCTACCTTTTCTAAACCTGACAGAACGTTTAAGAGAGTTGACTTGCCTGATCCAGAAGGACCGAGGATAACCACATCATCCTGGTCTTGAATCTGCAAATCAATCCCTTTTAAAACCTTGGTTTGGCCGTAACTTTTGTGCACACTTTCTAGTTGAATCATTTCTTTCCTACCATTTCTTTGATGAGAGATTGACAAACCTCTGTCAGTAATCCAATCACTTCTTCCATGTTGAATTGATAAATGCCAGAAGCAACCATTGAGGCCATCCCGTGCGAGTAGATAAATAGATGCTGGTACAAGCGACCAGCCTCCTCTACATTCAAAAGATAGTCTGCGACGATTGAATCCAGAACCAATTGGTAACTATGATCCTTCATGGGAAGAAAATCTTGAAAGCGACGAATCGGATCTTTACTGGGATTTTGGAAAAGCAATTGAAAGAGTTGGGGTTCTTTTGAGGCGAAAAGGATATAAGTAACCCCGACGGATCGAAAAGGCTTCTCATCTTCTAAGGCCTTACGAATATACTCCACCACAACCATTTCCGCAGCACCAATAACCTCTGCTTGTAACTCGGCCATATTGGCAAATTGCCCAAAAATGACTCTTGGTGTGGCTCCCAGTTGCTCCGCTAATGCTCGAGCCGTCAAACTAGCCATGCCCTCTTCTCTCACCAATTGTAAAGCTGTCCCAATGATAGCCTCTTTACTAAATTTAACCTTTGGTGGCATAAGACTCCTTTCGCGCAATATTTGTTGCGCAACACTTGTTTTATAAAAGAATACCATAAAAAAGAAAGACTTATCAAGAAAAAACTGTAAAACACTAAACAAAAAAACAGCGAACTTTCTATTTCTTTGCTACCCAGCCGATGGCATCGTTAGGTGGATTTTCTGTATCAATCCAAATGAATTCGATACCGATTTCACCATTTTTAAACTTGGTTAAACGAATACCGTTGATTTCCAGTTCATTGAGCCGCTGACCTATCAGGACTTCACGCTCTTTCAACTGGAAAACATACATAGAAATTTTTAAAAATTTTCTCTATCGTAAACCTGCCACTATTTCAGAAACTATACTAGCTGATTCCAAACGTAATATGGTCATTTCATCTACCTTCCCTAATAATGGCATTGCACCATACCAAACAATGGTCTTATTCACCAAAAGAATAGGAGTAACTATTTTCGATTGAGTAAAAGACACTTTAATCTTCTTGCTCTTCAACTGGAATAGCCATGATTTGTTTGCAACAGTCTCTGGTATACATATCTCAATTTGACTAATCCTAAATTCTTTTAGAAAATTCATCAGTTTTGTCTGGTGCACATAAGGTAAAATAAGCATACACTCCTGTCTTTCCCCTGCTAAGTCCTCCCTCAACACATTCTCATATCTACTATCAACATAAACGAATTGTTTCTCCTCACCCTCGATGACACGATAATCCATCTTTCGATAAGCTACTTGTCGTTTCTGAAACATCTTTTCTAAATAAGGAACATGAATATCCACATAATCGAAAATACGCACCAAAGACTTATCCTTGTAGTTTCTATGAATCCGACCTGCATACTGAATCAAATTATTTTTCCAAGAAAAGGGTGCTGCCAAGATAAGCGTGTCTAACTGAGGTAAGTCAAAACCTTCGCCAATGTATTTTCCAGTTGACAATAATACAAATCCTTTATCTAGCTGTTCTAGCGTCTCTAGTAAACTTGTTCTCTCTCGGACTTTGGTTTTTCCACTAATAATATAACAGTCATCAACCTCTTTCTCTTTCAATAATTTTTCAAAGACATCTATCTGTTGAATTCGATTTACTAGAACCAAGATATTCCGACCTTCTGCCACTTGGTCTAGAATATCCTTGAGAATCATCTGATTCCTCACTGAGTCAGTAGCAATCCAATCACTAAGCTGGATAAAATTACTTGCTTTGGTCTTTTCAATCTCCAAATAACCAAAAGAAGTGAATCTTAATTGCAATTGCCGTTTAAAATCCGTTTCCCTCTTATCAGCAGTATGGAGTATCTCACCAATTCTCTGAAAAACGATAGGCTCATGACCATTCTTACGCTCAGGCGTAGCCGTCAAACCGTGAAGATACTTCCCTCTAAACTGAGCAACAACTTTTTCAAACATCAAGGCAGAGACATGATGACACTCATCCACAATCATCATCTCATACTCATCCAAAAGACTTTGACTATTTTCCAACTTAAATAGAGATTGAATCATAACAACATCAACCAGTTTACTCAGCCATTTCTTAGTCCCACCGTACTGCCCAACATAGCCGATTACCTTTTCACGACCTGATGCCGTATAACGGGTAGCTTCTTCCTCTTCGAAAGTCAAAAAATGGTTTAAACGATCCAGTCATTGGTCTAAGAGTTGCCTATTATGAACTAGGATAATTGTTTTGGTCTTCCGTTCAGAGATGAGAGCAGCACCTAAAACGGTCTTCCCAAAACCAGTCTCCGCATGGAGTAAACCATTTTCTTTGGAAATCATATCTGACAGGGCTAACTCTTGCTCAAAAGTAAGTTCTCCCTTAAATGCTACTCTAATAGACCTTTGTACCTTTCTCCTACCTTCCACAGATCCCTGCTCATACTCAATGAAAATCAAAGAGCAAACTAGGAAGCTAGCCGCAGGCTGTACTTGAGTACGGTAAGGCGACGCTGACGTGGTTTGAATTTGATTTTCGAAGAGTATTAAATTTATCTTGCAATGGATATAGCAAACCTCTTGGCAGCCATAAATAATGATCGGATTCTCCAAATAAATACATTCGCTCAGGAATTTGATAGGTTGGCTGTCGCATAGCCTGCTTTAAATAAAATTCGGGATTAGAAAATGAAGCCATATTTTTCAAGAAAAACAGTGTCTTGGGTGTCACAGACGATTTTTCAAGTTGGATAGTATTGGATAAGACAACCTTTAACTCCTTATCCAATTCTTGCTTGCCTAACTCCTCTTGGATTAAGAGTGCCACTTTAGCAGTTGAAATCCTATGAATTTCTTGTAAATACCTCCATTGGTCTTCATAAGGTTGAAAATGTTCGTCCACAAAGACCGTTCGCCCTTGGTGATAAGCATCTCCTTGAAAAGGCAAGGCAATCAAATTACCAAATCCACCCTTCGGAAGAACATCCTGATTTGGAAACATGCGATCAAAAGAATCAAAGGACAGTTGCATACTTTCCTGCATAGCCAGTTCTAACAGTTTCTTTCCAAATAAGCGAGCCTCTCGACTCGGAATTGCTTCCTCAAAGAAGAACCAAATATGGAGTCCGTGACCCGAACGAGAAATCTCTAGATGGCCTTCCATCTGGCGTTCCCTGGCTATTCTTCGAATGACTAAACTGGCTTCTTTCCAATCTCCTTCATCCAAATCCAGTACCAAAAAATAACAGCTATCATCTAAGTGCATAGGAAAAATACCGATAGCTGTCTCCCCACGAAAATGAGATTTCAAAACGGAGTCCGTCAATGTCTGGAAACTCCGTTTTTCATGCGGCAACTGCTTCCAACCATAATCATAGGAAGGAAAATACTGAATTTTCCCTTGATCATTGATAAAACTCTTAGCATAAACATCATAACGGCCAGCAAACACAGAGGTAAACAATTGTAATTTTTCTTGCGTCGTCAAGTGACTACTTTGAAGTTGGAACATCTCCTCGAACCGAGAGCGTTCCATCACAAACTGGCTCTTGTCTTTAAGACGTTTACACAAGAAAAACTCACTATCCCCATTAAAAGAAGAAAAGACATCAAGTACCTCTACCACAATTCCATCCAAAGACACAAAAACAGCCATAACAAGCACCTCCTTGATTCCTATAGGCTGATTATAACAAGAATGGCTGAAATTGTACACGAATATAAAATCCGAATAGCACTGAAAGTACGAGATAAATAGAGTTTAAACGAGCAATCTATAAAACTAAAAAAACACATATTATCAAGCGACCTAAATCTTTGATGATATGCGTTTTCTTGTAGGAATATTTACTTCATTTTTGCCTAAAATTCAATGTTTACTCAGTATTAGGATTTTTAAAGATCGAGTTCTAGATACATCTTTTCTGATGACAGATCATTTTGACCACCGAGTAAGAGATTTTCAAAAAAAGCTGTTAAAAACTCAGGACGTCGCTGTAAAATCTTTGCATTATCTAATACCAAGGCATCACGAAAATACTTGGCATGTTGCTGAAATGGTGTATTATCAATATCAAAACCAAACTCACGAAGATACTGAATCAAAAAAACCGTTACCGTCCGAGTGTTCCCTTCGCGAAATGGATGAATCTGCCAGATTCCTGAAATAAAATGCTGGATTTGTTTAACCACATCCGCCTGGGTTAGTGTCGCATATGCAACTTGTTTTTCCTGATTAAAATCATAATCCAATGTCATTTGAATCATGGAGTAATCAGAATACACAACACTTTCACCATTCAAAACAGGTTCATTCTTTGTGATATTGGTCTGACGAAATTGCCCCACCGGAATAGAGGTTTCAAATATATCTTGAAACAACTCCTTATGAATAGCAAGTAAGGTTGCAGGACTGAAGCTAAAGCCTCTTCGAGATAATAGTTCCACGATACGAAGAGAAACCAAGTCTGCCTCCTCCGTACTCGCATCAATAGTATGATGATAAGCCGTTGCATCCTCATAAACCTGCTCATAAGTCAGTTCACCCCGAGCCTGTTTCTCAGCCAAAGATTCCATATAAGCTGATGGCACTAGATTGTCAACTTTCTGCAGACCAAAACCTATCCGCCATAAGTCACGCTTAGCTTCATAAGACAAGTTTGGATCATCAATATTGTAAGTTGATTGCATAGAAAGATCCTTTCAATTGTTTTTCTTCAGTACCAGTAAGTCATGAAATTGGTTGGAAACTGGCTAAAACTATAAAATGCCCTCATAATAGGTTCTATGAAATATATACTTCATCTTAATAGTGAACAAGTTACACTCAATATATCATACAGTCATCTGGAATGTTCTTTGACTGAATTATATGATTATCGAGATATCTCTGGATAAATGAACTAATAAGTCTGACGAGTAGACTTATCGAAGTCATTGGCATACACCACTCTGAACTCGTTGGTCTGTTCAAATCCCAACTCAATTCCCCCTAACACTTAAGAAGAAAGCTACAATCTTGTACTTCTCAGGTCGGTTCGAACGTAGAGAGTTTGTTGTGTAGTGAGTTGCTTTTTAAAAATATGATTAACTACATCAGTGTATCATTTTAAACATAAAAATACTGGACAGACAATCATATTGGATGAGGAATTTATAGGTACATAAATCCACGACTTCAGATTGAAGGAGAATTCTATGTCCGAATTCCAAATTCTGTAGCTCATCAATTTGGAACTATGAATTTCAATCACATTCATGGAAAAGATACTTTAGGGCAGAATATTTTTAATGCTCACTCAGCAGATAGATTAAGTAGTAAAAGCATCAGGTACTTCTCAAGAATATATCCCTTTTTGCTAAAAATCTTTCTTGGAAAAGATATTTGAGAGTTTTTAACGACTGGTTCAATCAAATGAGTGCAATCGTTGAGACTAAAATAAAAGTAGAATGGACTAGTCTTAGCAATATTATATTCACGATAATTTAAATTCAATTTTTAAAACAATTCTCTCTTTGTATATGATTTTTAAATAAAATTTTTTTTGAAATCAATAATCAATATTTAAAGCATCTATTCTTTCTCTAATAGTATTATAGAATTGATAATCAGTATTTTTGATGTACATTGCGATTCCTAGTAAATACTCTTTATAATTTGTTTTTCCATACTGTCCAGTATATAGCAAATGAGATTCGACACCATATTTTTCACAATAATATAGTTCTTTTAACAACTTCCGTTTGTATTTATTAGGAACCGAAATTGAATTGTTTTTGACAACAATACCTGTTATTATCTTAGGACCATTCCCTTTTATTAATTTAATCTTATCGTTATTTACAATGAAACCATGTTTTTCAAGGTAATCAGATATATTCTCCTTTATAACTACTAAAGGAAACACAGCTTTTTTTTTCGAAGAAATAGCAATATCATCTGCATATCTTGAATATTTAAAATCAAATTTCGAATATTCATCTTCATGAAGTAATTTAATAATCCAATCATCAAACTCTTTCATAATAATATTAGATACCATAGGACTCGAAACAAATCCCTGCCTCACATATCCTTTATATGTACATAAAAGAGCCAAACAATGAGAAACTTCTAAATTATATCCCATTGTAATAAATATTTTTTTTACTGAAGTATGTGGAATAGAATCAAAAAAATTGTGAATATCCATTTTTAAAAGATTCTGATTTCCTATATGAGTTCTTGCATTCGTAAAAATTGATTTCTCTCTTACATATGCATGGCAAAATTCTGAACAATCATTTTTCGATAATATTTGTTCCACAATCCATTTTTGAATCGATTTCAAATGAATAGTAGGATTCGAGATAAATCTAATTTCCCCATTTTTCTTAACTCTAGGATACACTTGATTGTTTTTTTCTACAAAATCTTCAATACTGCTGATTAATTCTATTTTAAAGAGTTTTTTTAACTGTTGCACACTAATCAATTTTGGAAACATATTTCCTCCAAAAAAACCATCAACTATAGTTGATGGAATGAAGTACTTAACTTACGGAACTTGTGAAGTAAGTTAAAGGTATGGGAAATTTTTCGAAATGTAAATGTAGAAAAATTTTCCATGGCATGAAATTACTTCATAAAGAATCACGTTAGTATAGCAACTTTGCTATACCTGACTAAAACTTTTAGTATCTCTACTTCCTTATCATTATATCAAAATAAAATAATTAAATCAAAGCATTTTCATCAATGAAATCATCCAACTTAGGTAACTTACTTACCCCCGCTATAGTTGATTTGCCATATGTCGTTAATTTCACATTTGAAAAGTCTCCCTCCAATTCGATATATCCTGCATTTTTTAAAGCGTTTAGAATTTGGTGTATTAATCCAGATGGTGATTTTAAAATTCTAGCTACAATACTAGTCGCCTGTACGTATTTAACATTATTTATATGTTTCAATAATACTAATATTTTTAAATTAATTTTTCGATCTGTTTTTATTGTCGATAACTTAATACCTTTACTACATCTAAAATCACATTTTTCTAATAATTCTTCAAGTTTATTTAATTCATCTTCTCTCTCTAACAAAGACCAATTAGTTCTCGGAAATAATGGTTCCCAATTCCTCCTAGTATTACTTTTCCAAAATAATGCGATTGTATTATTAGGTGTGTCTAAATACGAGGAGACCAAAGCATTTAAACTATATTTTTCATCATTAATTTTTAATTTTTTTGTTAATTCTTTATAATCACCTTTAAAACTAGTAAAACCGGTGGAATCTTGTGGAACAAAAAAATCAATTGTATCTTCGAAACCATTTTGAATAATATATTCGACTAATTTTTTTTCTCCCTGACTACTAATCTCTAAAAACAAAAAAGTTAATTTTATTCCAAATGTTTTTAGCTTGTTTACATATTCTGAAATCTCTCGTCTATTAAGGAAATTGGATACTAAACTAGTACCAGTTCCTACAAAGTCTTCAAATATGACAATACGATCTAAGCTCTTATATTTTATGATGTTATTAGAATTTGCAGACTTTCTTATTTCGTCCTCAAAATCATCTAACTCTTTATTGGGACCCCCGCACTCTTCTAAAAGTTCCACCCATGCTCTATATTCTCCTATAAATCTAATCAAGTTTTTTAACAATGTTTCAGTTAAACCATTGTAAACTTCAGCTCTACCATTTTTTTTTATTTCAAATAAAAGAGGAGCAATTATACTCGATGATTCTGCTCTTGCATCCTCTGTTTTTAAATAAGTAAACAAATAATTATCAAAAGAAGATAAAATAGATTTCAGAAATTCTTGAATTCTACTTTTGGAATAGTAGTTATATTTATCTAACATCGAAAAATATATTTCATCAAAATCACTATTTTTCTTAAAAAAAGTACTTTGTAAGTCAATCGCTTCTTTAATCCAGCTATCAATATTATTCCTATTTTTTTGAGTAATTTGTAAATATTTTGTCTCTAATTTACTCTTAACGTCTTGACTATTATCCATTAATGAACACCTAAATTTTTTTCTAATCTCATTATACCAAAAAACACGGCTCATCACCGTGTTTCTGTGTTTATTTAACGAGTTTCTTCATCTCATCAATACGTGCGACGGTCGCGTCGTACTTAGCTTGATAGTCGGATTGTTTGTCGCGTTCTTTTTGGACGACTTCTGGTTTGGCGTTGGCTACGAAGCGTTCGTTAGAGAGCTTCTTACCGACCATGTCCAGTTCTTTTTGCCATTTAGCCAGTTCCTTGTCGAGACGGGCCAGTTCTTCTTCGACATTGAGGAGGTCTGCCAGTGGCAGGTAGATTTCTGCTCCTGTGATGACGCTTGACATAGCAAGTTCAGGCGCAGGAATATTTGACGCGATTTCCAAGTGTTCTGGATTTGTGAAGCGTTTGATGTAGTTGACATTGCTGTTAAAGAAGGCTTCCAAGTCGCTATCGCTTGTCTTAACAAGGATGGTGATAGGCTTGCTTGGGGCTACGTTTACTTCCGCACGCGCATTACGAACGGCACGGATCAAGTCTTTGAGACTTTCCACACCAGTATGGGCAGCAAGGTCCTCAAAGGCTGGGTTAACAGTTGGGTATTCTGCTGTCACGATAGAACCTTCTGAGATTTGTCCAAAGATTTCCTCTGTCACGAATGGCATGATTGGGTGAAGGAGACGAAGGATCTTGTCCAGAGTGTAAAGGAGAACAGAACGTGTGATGACTTTCTCTTCTTCGTTGTCGCTATAAAGAACTTCCTTAGTCAATTCAACGTACCAGTCCGCAAATTCATCCCAGATGAAGTTGTAGAGGATGTGTCCAGCGACACCAAACTCAAACTTGTCAAAGTTGGCAGTAGCTTTTCCGATAGTTTCATTGAGGTTGTGGAGAATCCAGCGGTCTGTGACATTTCCAGCTTCCTTGTTAACAACTTTTTCGACATTAGCAGTTGCTTGCTCAAGGGTCAAACCTTCATTGTTCATGAGGATGTAGCGAGAGATGTTCCAAATCTTGTTAATGAAGTTCCAAGAAGCATCCATTTTCTCGTAAGAGAAGCGCACGTCTTGCCCTGGTGCAGAACCGTTTGAAAGGAACCAACGAAGGGCATCGGCACCATATTTCTCGATGACATCCATTGGGTCAATACCGTTGCCGAGTGACTTAGACATCTTACGCCCTTGCTCGTCACGAATGAGACCGTGGATAAGGACATTCTTAAATGGTTGACGTCCTGTGAATTCCAAAGATTGGAAGATCATACGAGACACCCAGAAGAAGATGATGTCGTAACCTGTTACCAAGGTTGAAGTTGGGAAGTAACGTTTGAAGTCTTCTGAGTCGACATCAGGCCAGCCCATGGTTGAGAATGGCCAAAGGGCAGAACTGAACCAAGTATCCAAGACGTCTTCGTCCTGAGTCCATCCGTCACCTTCAGGAGCTTCTTCGCCGACGTACATTTCACCCTCAGCATTGTACCAAGCAGGGATTTGGTGACCCCACCAGAGCTGACGAGAGATTACCCAGTCGTGGACATTTTCCATCCATTGGAGGAAGGTATCGTTGAAACGAGGTGGGTAAAATTCGACCTTGTCTTCTGTGTCTTGGTTGGCAATAGCATTTTTGGCCAATTGGTCCATCTTGACGAACCATTGCGTTGACAAGCGTGGTTCGACCACAACACCTGTACGTTCTGAGTGACCAACACTGTGGACACGTTTTTCGATTTTGACGAGGACACCGATTTCTTCCAGCTTAGCAACGACTGCCTTACGAGCTTCAAAACGGTCCATGCCTGCAAATTCGAAGGCAAGCTCATTCATAGTTCCGTCGTCGTTCATGACGTTGACTTGTGGCAAGTTGTGACGTTGACCCACCAAGAAGTCGTTTGGATCATGGGCAGGCGTGATTTTAACAACACCAGTACCAAACTCAGGATCAGCATGCTCATCCCCAACGATTGGGATGAGTTTATTAGCGATTGGAAGGATGACGTTTTTACCGATCAAGTCCTTGTAGCGTGGATCTTCTGGATTGACCGCAACCGCAACATCCCCAAACATAGTTTCAGGACGAGTTGTAGCAACTTCAAGGGCGCGTGAGCCGTCTTCCAGCATGTAGTTCATGTGGTAGAAGGCACCTTCGACATCCTTATGGATAACCTCGATATCAGAAAGGGCTGTGCGAGCTGCTGGGTCCCAGTTGATAATAAATTCACCACGGTAGATCCATCCTTTCTTGTAAAGGTCCACAAAGACCTTACGAACAGCTTTTGACAAACCTTCGTCAAGAGTGAAACGCTCACGAGAGTAGTCTACAGAGAGCCCCATCTTGCCCCATTGTTCCTTGATGGTTGTCGCATATTCGTCTTTCCATTCCCAGACTTTCGTCAAGAAAGATTCACGACCGAGGTCATAGCGGCTGATGCCCTCACCACGTAAGCGCTCCTCAACCTTAGCCTGAGTGGCAATCCCAGCGTGGTCCATACCTGGAAGCCAAAGCGTGTCAAACCCTTGCATACGTTTTTGACGGATGATGATATCTTGCAAAGTAGTATCCCAAGCATGACCAAGGTGCAGTTTCCCAGTTACGTTTGGCGGTGGAATGACGATTGAATAAGGCTTAGCCTTTTGATCGCCTGAAGGCTTGAAAACATCGGCATCAAGCCATTTTTGGTAACGACCAGCCTCAACCTCGGCTGGATTGTATTTAGGTGAAAGTTCTTTAGACATGTGTTTGTCCTTTCTAGTTAATATCTTTAAATAAAATTAGTATGTAGAAGATAGGCTTTGATTCAACTCATCTTGTTTTTCTTATTATCTTCTATAAGCAAAGAAACGGTGAAAATTTTACATTAACTTTCTCTCATTATCTTCATAATATGTTTATCAAAGTCTGATATGATTTTTTGAGTTCGGTTAAATTTTTCATACTCCTGGATGGCTTTTGAGTCTGCTTGTTTCTTGGAAATACTTCCTTTTCCTTCTAAAATTTCGTACTCATTAAAAGATAGAAAACGATCAATACTATCTGCCAATCCTCGCATTGTAAAAGTATTACGGCGCTCAACCAAACCCTCGATATAATCAAAATAGGCTGTAACAGTTCGCTCTAGTTGTCGAATTTCTTTTTCTTGCAAATAATTTTTGGCTACAGTTACATCTGATTTGAGCACTCGTCCATCAGGTGCATTCTTCCAAGTAGTTAATCCCATTTTTTCTTTACTAGCATCGGCTTGTTGATAGATAATTTCTGCAGCAGTATTTCCAGTAATTGCATAATGAAATTTATTTTGCACCATAGCATAGAAATTTTTAGTAATATCTGAGTTTCGATCATAATCTATGGCACATTCGGCAAAAATATCCGTAATTTGTTGATAGATTCGGCGTTCGCTAGAGCGAATAGAACGAATCCGTTCTAAAAGTTCACGGAAATAATCTTGTCCAAAAACTGTCTGTCCTTGTTTCAAGCGTTCATCATCTAAAACAAAACCTTTGATGATAAACTCTTTCAAGGTCTTGGTTGCCCAAATTCTAAATTGAGTAGCCTTGCTGGAATTTACACGATAACCAACTGAAATGATAGCATCCAGATTGTAATATTCAAGTTCACGCCGGACAGTTCTATTCCCCTCTTGTTGAACCTGTGCAAATTTTGCACAAGTTAACACCTTATCTAACTCACCGCTATCATAAATGTTTTTTAAGTGCTTTGTAATGACACTTCGTTCAACTCCAAAGAGCTCTGCAAGACCTTTTTGAGTCAACCAAAGATTTTCATCTTGTAAAAGGATATCTAGCTGAACGTCGCCATTTTGTGTAGTATACAGGATGAAATTAGAAATTTCATTCAAGACAATTCACCTCCCCCCCTTCCATAAACAATTACTTCTCGTTCTTAAACTTTATGCCGTTTTCTTTCAGCTTTTTAACGGTTACGGGACCAATTCCCTTCAAAGCGAGAACTTCTTTTTCAGTCCATTTTTTGAAATCTGAAGACCTACGAATCCCATTTTCAACAAAGATGTGAACAAGATCCATCCGGATTCCCTTCATTTTTTCCTCGCTCATAAAGGAGTACCAGTCTGTGACCTTGGATAAATTTCTTATCATACTAGAATGATTCGAAAATACTGGTTTACGGCGGAATTTTTTGGCTTCGTTTGTTAAAAATTTCGTTAAAATAATATTTTCTAGTAAATAATCAAATAGAGGATACAAACTAGCTTGTAGCGATTCAACTGAATTTGGACAATAGCATTCTTGGTCTTCGATATCTATAACTTTGAATTGCCAATCTTCCTCTATAAAGAATTCAACAGCTTCATCATTGATTTCCACTAATTTTGCAAATAGCTGACTGGCTTCCTCAATTTTTCCTTGAGAAAAAGCAGAGATGATGGCATGAATAAGAATGGTATCGTCCCGTTTCCCTTTATTTAATTCTTCACGATAGAAACGTTCAACCTTTAGTTCCTGACCAGTAATATGATACAAGGAAAGCATACAGAAGACAAAATTAGGAGGAAAACGTTCTGGTCGCTTACTCAAATACAGGTTAATCAATTCTACAGCCTTATAATTTAAGTTCTCCATCATATAATACTCAATCAGAAACATAAGAGCAGACAGGATAGGGCGTGCTTCAAAATAATTCCAACTATTGTATCCATTCACTTTCCATTTTTCTAAAACTAGAATTTCAAAATCCAATACTTTTTTAAAAGTTGACAAATCAAAATCTTCAACTTCTGATAAGAATAAATGAAAATCAGCAGCAAAATAATCTGGATTAATTTTTAAAACTTGCTTTAACAGTTTATTTCGCTTCTGTGTATTCGGAGTATGCATAGCTTCTCTAAATAAAGCATGATCCTGATTCCAATCAAATGTCCTATTTTTCAATTGGTAATTGATTAACTGAACATCTGGATACTCTCCGTGTTCATCAGCATACTGCATCACTGCTGTATGTAGTTCATCAAAATTTTGAATGGTCCGACGTTCTACAAAAGTTGGATTTTTGGCCATGATTTCTGTCCAAACAGCCTCTTCTTCAGAAATAACTTTGATGTCCAACTTTTGCTGGCGTTTTAATTCTTTTTTTCTATTTTTCTTTTTAGCCATCTATTTTCTCCTCTAACTCATTCTTCAATAGATCAAACTCTACCTCTGCTGTATTGGATATTCTTACAGCCTCGGATACAGGCTTGAATGGTAAATCTCAGCTTCTTTGTGATTCATTCGCTTTGAAGGTTATCCCCCAAGCGTGACCAAGGTAGAGTTTTTTCCAGTTACATTTGGTGGTGGGAATCACGAACGAAAAAGGTTGAGACTTTTGATCTTTTTGAGTCTTGAGAACGTCTTCTTAAAGTTGTTTTGTTAACGACCATCCTAAACATAGGATGGAGTGTATTTAGGTGAAAGTTGATTAGACATTATTTTTTCTCCTTTTATGAATATTTCTTTTATATCTACGATTTATTAATACACTGTGCATGTTGTCACGATACACGTAATATCCATTATGGGTGTTTAAATAGAAATACTGTAATAACCAGATTATAGCCTTCCCAATAACTAATGATAATATGAAACAAACGAAAATAATTATAGTTGAGGCAAATAATTCAGACATCCAATCAGCTGCGGGAGTTATAAATTCGACCAATTTCATCTTAATCTTTAAACCCCAAATAATTTCGGTTAACTTTGGAATAATACTCAACATTAATAGAGTAAGAAAACTATATAGTTGAGTTCGATAGAGGTGTCTATCCATTTTCTCAGTTCTTATTGGTTTTTTCTTATATTTTTTTGTATCAAATTGAGAATTTATTTCTCCAATTAGACTAGGAATTAATATTGGCAAAAACCAAGTTAAAGCATTTATTAATTCATTTTCAACTTGATTAAATATTGCTAACAACAATATACAGATTGTTCCAGTTAGCCATGATGCTATTACTTCTTTGGTATCTTTTGCACCATGTCTAATTAGATTATGAATTATCCACCAGAATATTAAATAAAGCGCAATAAATGAATTAAATATAAAAATGTCAGTTATTAAATCGGAATGAAAATCAATAGCTTTAGAAATAAAGTAATAAATATAGATATAATACCATAAAAACGAATTAATAAGCATCGTGGCATATACATTCCATAGTGTCTTTCCCTTGGAGATATCTATTTTATTAACTTTTTTAAATATCTTGATTGATATTATAGTTTTTATAACAGATAATACCAATGGTAATATTAAAAGTATTACAATGATAAGCCAGTTATTTATGTGATTTTTACTTATGCCATAATTAGTAAAAAAATATTGAGATAAGTTGATTAAAGTTGATTCAACCAGATTTAGGTTATAAAGAATGTAAGTCAAGATTCCGCAAAATATTCCATCCCATGCGTTCATAAAAGCTAAAGATTTAGTACTTTTAGTAAGAAAAACTCTAAACTTATTAAATCGATTTTTATAGTTAAACACATATATTAGTATCAAGGCAAATTGTAAAATTATAACTAATTTAAAATCGGTAAGACAGAATATAATTAGAGATATTATTGGAAAATACATTAGCGCATACATAAGTATTTTCCAAGTTTGAGCAAAAAGATTCCTCAATCTATTGTCAGTATTAAAATAATACATTAATTTCAATCTTTGCCTCCTAAATCTAATCTAAAGGTTGGTAAATCAAAATCTTCAACCTCTGATAAGAATGGGTGAAAATCATCAGCAAAATAATCTGGATTGATCTTTAAAACTTGTTTTAACAGTTCATTTCGCTTCTGTGTATTTGGAGTATGCATAGCTTCTCTAAATAAAGCATGGTCCTGATTCTAATCAAAAATCCTATTTTTCAGTTGGTAATTGATTAGCTGAACATCTGGATACTCTCCATGTTCATCAGCATATTGCATCACTGTTGTATGTAGTTCATCGAAATTTTGAATGGTCCGACGTTCTACAAAAGTTGGTTTTTTAGCCATTATTTCTGTCCAAGCAGCCTCTTCTTCAGAAATAACTTTGATATCCAACTTTTGCTGGCGTTTTAATTCTTTTTTTCTATTTTTCTTTTTAGCCATCTATTTTCTCCTCTAACTCATTCTTCAATAAATCAAACTCTACCTCTGCTGTATTGGATATTCTTACAGCCTAGGATACAGGCTTTAATGGTAAATCTTAGTTTTTTCAGCGACTCGTTGACTTTGAAGGTTTCCCCAAGCGTGACCAAGGTGAAGTGTACCATTAACATTTGGTTGTGGGAATCACGAACGAAAAAGATTGAGACTTTTGAATTTCTTGAGTCTTGAGAACGTCTTCATGAAGTTGTTTAGATATGTGTTTGTCCTTTCTCTATTGTATTCATTTTATCTTTAATCTGCTTAGCAACCTCTTCTGCAGACAGATTCGTATTATTTATTTTAAGGTAGTGGTGCAACTCATTCGGTTGATGTTGGGAATTTAATTGAAGTGTTTCAGCGGTCTCTAAAATTTCTCTTTCAGATACCTCAATATGTCGTTTTAAGGGTTTGTGCTTGAATCGATTCTCCGTTCGATTTCGACGTAAACGCTCCTCAAGACTTGTTTCCAACTCAACAAACAGAATCTCTTGATGAAAGTTATCCAATAAATCCTGAATTTGTTTTAAATACATCAGCTGGTACTGATTTGAAAAATCAATTACGTCAGTTAAAATTACTGATCGCTGATTTCTTGCACTTGCTCCAAGGAAAGAAAAGGTGATTCCACGAACAAATTCCCACATCTCCTCTGTATAATCCTGATAGATTTCTAGTGCAAAATCGATGGCTTGATGGTTATAAAAGAGGGTAGCATCTGTCAGTCGAGATAACTCTTGACCAATCGTCATTTTCCCAGAAGCCGGAGCCCCAATGATGAAAAGATGCATCAAATCACCTCCCACTCACTCCTCAGCAAGCCATATCTCAAATCATCACAGCGATTTCCTTGAACATCTTTACGGTCTCGGATACGAGCTTCGAGGGTAAATCCAAGTTTTTCTGCGACTCGTTGACTTTGAAGGTTATATCCAAAGCAAGTTAGTTCAATCTTGTGAAGACCAAGTTCTTTAAAAGCCAGATCAATCAAGGCACGCGCTGCTTCTGGTACATAACCTCGTCCCCAATAGTCTGGGTGCAAGGTGTAGCCAATCTCCAGTACATCGTCTTCGTGCCGATGGTTGAAATCAACAGAGCCGATGACTTTATCGGTTCCTTTTACGATAATTCCGTAGCCTGCTGGGAGATTTTTCTTTTGATTACGCTCAGGAAGGATATGCTCCAGATAATAAATCTCATCTTCCAAGGCCTTGACAGGTGGAAAACCTGCTGGGTAAGAAACTTCTGGACGACTAGCATAAGCAAAGATATCCTCGGCATCAGCGACTGTGCGGGCTCGTAGGATAAGTCGCTCCGTTTCGATTCGTTCAGGTAATGTTGCTCTTGCCATACTTCTTCCTCGCTTTCTACAAAAAATGCCCCTGCCATCTACATGACAGGGACGAATGTATTTATCCGCGGTACCACCCAATTTCGGGCAGTTGCCCGCAACTCTCGTCTTTAAAACAAAAAGACACTTTTATTTCAATTTTTCATTCATTAGCAACCAGTTTTGACACATTTGTGGACTTCTCAGCTCCGCCACTTTCTGTAAAATGTGGGATTCAAAACACCTCTAATGGCTCTATTGTAGCAAGATTTTTTCGGAAATGCAAGGAACAAGAAAGATTACTTGAACTTGATGCCGTTTTCTTTCAATTTCTTGATGGTAGCTGGGCCGATTCCTTTCAAGGCAAGGAGTTCTTTTTCAGTCCAGTTTTTAAAATCTGAAGCAGACTTGATTCCTTCATCGTAGAAAGTTTTGGCACGGTCAAGTGGAAGTCCACCCAAGTTTGCTGCAAAATCTTCTACAGAATTGGCTACTTTTTGAGCTTGCTCTTTGGTAGCTTCTACTGCTTGTTCAACTTTTTTAGAAACAGCCTTACCAGCTTCGCTTGCTGACTGCTCTGCACGTTTCACGACTTTTTTTGTCTCTTCTACAACCTTAGTCACAGTACTTGAAAAGGCACCTGCGCGACGGAGGTTATTTCGTAATTGTTTTTTACGATTGAGTTTCTTTGACATGATAAAATCCTTTCAATAAAAAATCCCTGCTCTGACAAGGATTTAATATAAATATTCTATCAAGATTTTAGTAAAAAATCAAGAATCTTTCTCGTTTAATAATTTCGCTCACCAAACAATCCCTCTGGCAAATCATGGAATCCCTTACCTGCCTTAAAGTTTTCAAACTTAGCAAGTAAGAACTGATAAGCATCCAAGCGACTTTCGTAGCGAATCATGGCATCTTTGGCACGCTCGTCTTGGTCTTCTTCGTAGACTTTTTGGCTTTCCTTGTGCGCCATGTCGTTGATCATAATCTGGGTATTGACCCAAGCTTCAAATTCCTTCATAAATTCCTGTTCGTAACTCATTGATTCTCCTTATTCTAATCCACGGAAATAGTCCGTGTCAATCTCACGGTAGGGTTGGATATCCTGAACGTACTCCAGCACTCCTTGGAATTCTCCATCTTCATCATGGACTGCAGCATAGGTGATGTGGACAAACTTTCCTCGAGACTCCGACTTGAACCACATTTCATACTTGTCCTTGGTTCCCTCACGAAGACCCTTCATGATGGTCTTGACCTTGTCCAAGTACTTAGGTGGATGGCAAAGTTCGACATTCCGTCCAACTTGGGAAGGTGTCCGTTTGAAAATCATCTCATCAGCTGGCGCATTGTCATTGTAATACTGGAAAATATCGTCTTTATTGACAAAGGTAATCTCCATAGGGAGGTGATTGAGGATGAGGTTAGCCTGCTCGACTGAAAGATAGCCATTCCCAAAAGCCTGTTGACTATGACGGTCCAGCACTGCTTCCTTTTCCTTAGGGGTAAAGGTAATGGTGAACTGGCCTTCTGGTGTATCAATCACTTGCTGAACTTGACCTTCTGCCGTGTCTAGTTGTACTGGCTCCTCTGCACTCTTTTCCTCAACAAAACTCTGTCTTTCTGGCACCCATTTTTCAGACGGACGGATGATGGCATAGCCATAAGCATCACTCTCCTCCGCAATCTGAAGCCAGTCATCTTGGGTGAAGGACTCAAGGAGAATCATGAGAAGGATGGACTCTTCCTTGAAAATCATACTTTCAAACTCTGTCGCAAAGGCTTCAAAAGCTTCCTTTACAGTGGAAATCGGAACTTCTGGCAATGACTTAGCTGTCGCTAGGGCTGTCTGAAAGAGTTCTCTAATCTGGTCATCCACTCCCCACATAACCTTAGGAGGTGAATCGTGACCATAGCGCTCCATGATAGGGAAAAAGAGTTCTTCCTTACGCTGATAGTGGATGTCAAATTGACCCACAAGTCCCATTTGACGGACCAAACCCTTGCGCATCTCCACCAGCATTTCTTCATCTTCCATAGACTCATAAGTATCTAACAGTCTCCGAATGCGAATCAAGGCCGCACGGAGGGCTAGATTTTCTTCTTTGAAAATCCGAACTGGGTGACCTGGGTGCTCGGTATCTGCAACTTCGACATCCTTAACAGCATTTTTAAAAAGATTGGCATGAACATCACAGAGTTCCATGACATCTTCAAAGGTGACACCTGAGTCTGAGTTCATCAGCTCGTGCTCCATGAGAGAAATCTCGATGGCTGAAACACCTGTAAAGGTCGCATCAAAACGCTCCTGAACCGACTCAGGGGAGGCACCATTGTGCAATTCTAACAAAATATCCCGTAGGATATGAATTCGTTCATCTGCCATTAGTCTAATCCAATCACTTCGTAGCCATTTGCTTCCAGTGTGCGGACAATCTTATCCATAGGAGTTCCTTCCAGCTTAGAACCCTGTTTGAGTGATACTTTACGACCGATAGTATTACGCATCAGGGGATTAGCAAGGGGTTTAAAACCCAGCTCCACTAGGATTTCCAAGACTTCTGGATGCTTATCCACCACTTCTGCAACAGGAATTGACACATCGATGATATTGTCCATGACGACCTCCATTATCGTTTATAAATGATATTATTTATTTTATTATACCATAAGGATGACTGGCACACACCAAAAAAGAGGGTTTCCCCTCCTTCTTAGTTTTTATCCAGATTGCGTAGCATCTCGTCAATCTTGTTTCCATATTCGATGGATTCGTCTTTGACGAAGGTCAAATCTGGGATTTTGTACAATTTCAAATTGCGACCAAGTTCACGTTTGATGGTACCAGTTGCTTTTTCAAGCCCGATTTGGGCTTTTTGATTATCTGAAGCAAGGTTACTCAAAATGGTGTAGTAAACCTTGGCAACAGACAAGTCACCCAGCATCTGAACATCTGTGATGGTCACGCCTTGGACACGCGGATCACGGACTTTCTTTTGCAAAATCTCATTGACTTCACGCTTGATTTCCATGCCCACACGATCCGTACGGAAATGATTTGCCATGATATTCCTTTCTCTACTTTGAACCAAAAGCTAGGCCAGCAGACCTAGCTATTTTTAAACTTTTTGATTTTCAGTTCAAATTGAAACGAAGTTCAATTTGAACTCATCCGCTTCTTTCGCCGTGGTGAAAGTGATGGAACTGATTTATCAGTCCCATCACAGGGGATTTTTGAGACCCTAGGCTCAAAAATAAGCAATGAAACCATCGGTTTGCTTGCATCCCTCACCACCTAAGAAAGAAGCAAAAATCTTATCTCTTGATTTCTTCCATGACATACGCCTCAATCACATCATCAGTCTTGATATCATTGTAGCCATCAATCATCAATCCACCTTCACGGCCGTTTGTAACTTCTTTGACGTCGTCTTTGTAGTGTTTCAAGCTTGCGAGTTCACCATCATAGATAACGACACCGTCACGGATAACACGGACTTTAGAGTCACGGGTAACCTTACCGTTGATAACCATGAATCCACCGATAGTTCCCACTTTAGACACCTTGAAGGTTTCACGGATAACTGCTTCACCGATAATTTTTTCTTCGAATTCTGGATCAAGCATCCCTTTCATGGCTTCTTCCATCTCTTCGATAACCTTGTAGATAATGCTGTGAAGACGGATTTCCACATCGTCAGCTTCGGCTTGTTGACGAGCTTGTGGTGTAGGGCGTACGTTGAAACCAACGATAAAGGCATTTGAAGCTTCAGCAAGGGTCACATCTGATTCATTGATGGCACCGACCGCTGAGTGGACGATGGTAACTTTGACACCTTCCACATCAATCTTTTGAAGTGAGGCAGAAAGGGCTTCAACAGAACCTTGTACATCGGCCTTGATGATCACGTTAACTGACTTAAGCTCACCAGCTTTAAGCGTATCAAAGAGGTTTTCAAGGCTGACACGTTGGGTAGCTTGACGTTGTTTCATGAGGGCACGTTTGGCACGCTCTTCACCTGCTGCACGCGCAGATTTTTCATCCTCGTAAACGGCAAAGTGGTCACCTGCCATTGGCGCTTCGTTCAAACCTGTGATTGAAACTGGTGTTGATGGTCCAGCAACCTTAACACGACGACCAAGGTCGTTGGTCATAGCACGGACACGACCGAAGGTATTTCCGACAACGATTGGATCTTGGACATTCAAGGTACCTTGTTGAACAAGAAGGGTTGCGACCGCACCTTTTCCTTTATCCAAGCGCGCTTCGATAACTGTACCGATCGCACGCACTGTTGGGTCTGCCTTGAGTTCTTGGATTTCAGCTACAAGAAGGACTGTTTCCAACAATTCTTCGATATTTTGGTTGAATTTAGCTGAAATTTCAACAAATTCAGAATCTCCACCCCAAGCGGTTGACATGACACCATGCTCTGCCAATTCACCGATAACGCGTTCTGGGTTAGCACCTGGTTTATCAATCTTGTTGATGGCTACGATGATTGGAACGTTGGCCGCTTTTGAGTGGTTAATGGCTTCGATAGTCTGAGGCATAACCCCGTCATCTGCCGCTACGACCAAGATAGTAATATCGGTAACAGAAGCACCACGCGCACGCATAGATGTAAAGGCCGCGTGTCCTGGTGTATCAAGGAAGGTAATCTTCTTGCCATTTTCCACGATTTGGTAGGCACCGATATGCTGAGTGATACCACCTGCTTCACCTGTCGCAACACGAGAGTTACGAAGGGTATCTAGGAGGGTTGTTTTTCCGTGGTCAACGTGTCCCATGATGGTTACAACTGGTGGACGCTCTACCAATTCATCTTCATTGAGATAACCATCTTCGACAAAGAAACGTTCGATGTCGGCATTATCCACTTCAACCTTTTGCTTGGCTTCGATACCATAATCCACCATGAGGAGTTCAATTGTTTCCCCATCCAAGGATTGGTTTTGTGTGGCCATGACACCCATCATAAAGAGTTTCTTAACGATTTCAGCTGGTTCACGTTTGATACGTTTTGCGATTTCCGCAACCGTCATACCATCTGTATATTCAAATTCTGTTGGCAATTCATGGAATTTACGCTCTGTAACAGGTTTTGGAGCCTGATTGCGGTTGTTTTGCTTATTGCCTTTTTTATTCTTTTTGTTATTACTATTATTCCAGTTACTATTCTTTTGATTTCTCACTTGATTTTGACTACTTCGATTCTTTTGGTTTTTTCTAGGACCATCTTCTTCGCGATCATAATCGTCACGTTCTTTATCTGGTCGAGCTTGTTTTTTACGACGTGTATCCACTGCAGGTTCTTTTTTCTCAGGGACGACTTCAACCACTGCTTGAACCTGTTGCTCTTGCTGCGCTTGTTCAGCTAACTTAGCCACTTCTTCAAAGATTTCCTCTGGTTCCTTGCGTTTGTTAGCTTGAGCCAAGGCTTCTTTAGCAGCCTGATACTGCTTGAAGCGTTCCTCACTTGAACGTGCATACTCTGCATTTTGTTCTGCTTTTAGGGCTGCTGCACGGGCTTTAAAGTCAATACGTG
>NZ_CAUQCJ010000027.1:0-24149 GCF_963516515.1 uncultured Streptococcus sp.
AGGTTAAAGCTGTTAACCCAGGTTCAACTGTAGTAGTGGACGATAAAGGCAACGCCACAGTTACAACTCCAGCAGGTAAGACAGCGGTAATCCCATCAACAGACTTGACTAAGTCAGCAGCGGATGCAGCTAAACCAAATGCAGGCAATGACATCGTTAAACCAGCGGATAAGACAGTAGTAGCAAATCCAGATGCGTTAACTCCAGAAGAGAAGAAAGCCATCGAAGATAAGGTTAAAGCTGTTAACCCAGGTTCAACTGTAGTAGTGGACGATAAAGGAAATGCGACAGTTACAACTCCAGCAGGTAAGACAGCCGTAATTCCAGCAACAGACTTGACTAAGTCAGCAGCGGATGCAGCCAAACCAAATGCAGGTGATGACATCGTTAAACCAGCGGATAAAACTGTAGTTGCTAACCCAGACAAACTTACAGACGCTGAGAAGACAGCGATTGAAGATAAGGTTAAAGCAGTAAATCCAGGATCGACTGTAGTCGTAGACGATAAAGGCAACGCCACAGTCACAACCCCAGAAGGTAAGACAGCGGTTATCCCAGCAACAGACTTGACTAAGTCAGCAGCAGATGAAGCTAAACCAAACGCAGGAAATGCAGTAAACACACCAGCAGCTAAGGTAGAAGTTAAAGATCCAGCTAACTTAACAGATGCTGAGAAGAAAGCCATCGAAGACAAAGTTAAAGCAGTCAACCCAGGATCTAAAGTTGTCGTAGACGATAAAGGCAACGCCACAGTCACAACCCCAGCAGATAAGACCGCGGTAATCCCAGCAACAGATTTGACTAAGTCAGCAGCAGATGCAGGTAAAGCAAATGCAGGAAATGCAGTAAACACACCAGCAACTAAGACAGTAGTAAAAGATCCAGCTAACTTAACAGATGCTGAGAAGAAAGCAATAGAAGACAAAGTTAAAGCAGTAAATCCAGGATCTAAAGTTGTAGTAGACGATAAAGGCAACGCGACAGTCACAACATCAGAAGGTAAAACAGCAACAATTCCAGCAGCAGACTTAACTAAGTCAGCAGCAGACGCAGGTAAAGCAAATGCAGGAAATGGAGCAAACACACCAGCAACTAAGACAGTAGTAAAAGATCCAGCTAACTTAACAGATGAAGAAAAAGGAAAAGTTAAGAAAGCAGTAGAGGATGTAAACCCAGGATCAACTGTAGTAGTAAATGATAAAGGTGATGTAATCGTTACTAAAGGTGATGGAACAGTATTAGTAATCCCAGAACTTGACTTAGTAATTCCAGAAGATAAATTAACTGATCCAACTCAACAAAATGGTGTAAACACACCAGCAACTAGAGTGTTAGTTGGAGATAAAGCTAAATTAACAGCTGATGAAATTGAAAAAGTTAAAGAATCAATTAAAGCAGTAAATCCAGGATCGACTGTAGTAGTAGATGATAAAGGTAACGCGACAGTCACAACACCAGAAGGTAAGACAGCAACAATTCCAGTAGCTCAATTAGTTAAAGATGCTAAAGATGTTGCAGCTAAGAACAATGGTGAAAACATCAACCTTGACTTCGAAAAAGAAACAGTAGCAGACCTCAATAACTTAACAGATGCAGAAAAAGAAGCTGCAAAAGCTAAGATTAAAGGAGCAAATGCTAATGTAGTAGAAGTTATCTTTGACAGCGCAGGAAATGCAACTGTAATTACTAAAGATGGGAAAGTTTACACAATAGTAGCTAAAGATATCTTCAAACAACGTCCTTATGTACCATCAAATGGTGGAGGAAATAACGGAGCTACTAACACTGACTCAAAAGTGGATAAAGCTAAGTTAGAAGGCGCTATTCGTCAATTAGATGAATTAATCATCAAAGAATCAGCTAATCTTGATGCAGAAAATGCAAAAGAAGCGAATGACTTGTTAGCAGACGCTAAGAAAGTATTTGCTAATGCAGACGCAAGTCAAGCAGAAGTGGATGCAATGGTTAAACGTATCGAAGACTTCATGGCGAAAGTTGCTCTATCAACTGATCATGCAACTCCAGCTACAACTCAAGCAGCAGCAAATACTAGTCAAACAGCATCAGCACAAGCAAATACACGTACAGTGGCTAAAGAATTGCCAAATACGGGTACAGCAGATTCTGTAGTATCTATGGTAGCAGCTGCCGCAAGTGCAGTACTTGGTCTTGGCCTTGCAGGCCGTCGTCGTAAAGAAGACGAAGAAGCTTAATTGATAGATTGTTTGATAAAGATCAGATGATAAATCCGATTTTTAAAGCTTAAGCAAGTACCTCTCATAAGAAAGAGCCTGAGACAAAATAGTTCTCAACCACAAAAAAGCTAGAGATTTCCAATTGCGAAACTCTAGCTTTTTAATTTTGAGTTGTTCTCTTATTGTATAGTAGATTGGAATAAGATCTGAACAAATCAATTAGGAAAGTCAAATTATACTCTTCGAAAATCTCTTCAAACCACGTCAGCTTCGCCTTGACGTATATATGTTACTGACTTCGTCAGTTTTATCTGCAACCTCAAAGCCGTGCTTTGAGCTGACTTCGTCAGTTCCATCTACAACCTCAAAACAGTGTTTTGAGCAGCCTACGGCTAGCTTCCTAGTTTGCTCTTTGATTTTCATTGAGTATTAATCTCTAGAAATGTTTTAGTAATAGTGGTGTACTATTCTAGGTTCTATATATTATGTTTTAGGAGGTTATTGGCCATAAGTACCAATCCCATGTCAATTCTCACTTGGCGCTTACCTCTCAGATTACATCTCTTGTAACCCAAACAAGCCTTTATCTGTTGAGTATGATAGGTATATCGAACATCATCAGTGTCTTCTATCAAGGTAGTTATTATACTTTTCAGAAATCAAACAGTAGCTCACATCAATTTTTTCTTGCTAAAGATTTGTTATTGATGTTGTAAGTCTGATCCATACTTATAAATGAGTTCTTTTAGTTGGTTAGGAAAGATTCTTTAGTTTGTTGCTTTATTTAGTATAAAAGGTTGATACTTTTTACTAAACTACTATACACTTTTCTTGATGATAGAAGAAGTAGACATTAAATTATCCGATTGATTCCAAATAACAGTGCTAAGTCTGTTAATCAGGCTCTCAAATTTATCTTAAAACAACATCAAAATCGTTCCATTACGGGAGATAATAGAACAGAACTCAATCGCTGGACTAATGTGTTTTCTAAGGAACATATCTGCTATGTAAACCCCTATATCTCTTGAGAAAGGGGGAACTAATGAGAATCACAACAGAATCATTTAGAGATGGCTACCTAAAGAAAATAAGAAAACGTTTATAAAGTGGTTGCATTCATCGAAAATTACTTCAACAACTATTTGAAAAAATGATTGTCCTACAAGCTTACAATAGAAGACTTCTTGCTAGTTAACTTGAAATTGAGTGTTTCTCGTGAAACATTCTATTTCTATACCTTTTTCGAGTTATAGGTGACTTAGTTCGATAAACTCAAGAGGGATGATAGATTAAAAGAAATTATTTTGCTTGACTATTGGAGGGATTATGGTACATTTAAAATGAATAAAACAGGAAATAGAGGCTGAAAAGCTATTATCTGTGGCTTCTTTGGTTATTTCTGTCAAATTTGGAAAAGTTGCTATCGGCATATACATATTCCCAAAAGCAGAGTTGATAGCTGTGGTTTTAGGGAGTTTTGATTTTACAGATGATCATACTCATAGTTTTTGCATGGATAGTGCTGTTTGGAGCGATGAGGATTTTTATTATGTCAGTTTTATTGTGGGAAGATTTACTTTGTTTTCTCCTGAAATTGAGTTTTTGTTCAGCCTCTAAACAAAATTTTAAGTTTAGTCTAGACAGACTTATTATTCCAATGAGATGATTTACTGTGGCTTGCCAGATTAGTTGCTAAATCGGTAGTTAAGATTAAGTTTTATTTTTTAAACTTCAATCCTGCCTATGCGTCTTATGTTATCAATAATATTTTCGCAACATTACCATTTTTGCTGACTTTTTTACATAGGGTATTTGGGTAAATACTGGCGCGAGAGTTAGGGATTATAGTTTTTCAAATTATAAACGAATTTCAGGAGGTAAATGAGTATGACACCATTAAAATGGTTTGCCGGAGGAAGCGAAAGACGTTGTGAAGCGATGGCGATCATAGATCATCTATTGGAAGATATAAAGGATACGCCTCAACTGACTCCCTTGAAAAATCAGTTAGTGAGTTATAAAAGACGATTAGAGGACGATGGGACCTCTACCCCATTTATCCTGAGCCGAATGAACGTTGACATCTCACGTGTGTTGATTGACAATAAACTGATTTTGTCAGAAGGTCAATCCGAACAGATAAAAAAGTTGAGAGAATTATCTGCTATTCGCTATGGTTACTAATGAAATGCAGGGACAGGCCACCTTTTAAAATTTCCAGTCAAATAAATTGCATTCGTTTTCTCAAGCAGGTATACTAGTATAGTTAGATGAAAAATTCTGAAAATTTAAGAATAGAAAAGAGAACAAATCTTATGGCAAAAGATATTCGTGTCTTACTTTACTACCTTTATACTCCAATTGAAAATGCAGAGCAATTTGCTGCAGACCACTTGGCTTTCTGTAAATCAATCGGCCTTAAAGGCCGTATCCTAGTCGCTGACGAGGGAATTAACGGAACCGTTTCAGGTGACTACGAAACAACTCAAAAATACATGGACTACGTTCACAGCCTCCCAGGAATGGAAGACCTCTGGTTCAAGATTGACGAAGAAAATGAACAAGCCTTCAAGAAGATGTTTGTTCGCTACAAGAAAGAAATTGTCCACCTTGGTTTGGAAGACAACGACTTTGACAACGACATCAACCCACTTGAAACAACAGGTGCTTACTTGTCTCCAAAAGAGTTCAAAGAAGCCCTTCTTGACGAAGATACCGTTGTCCTTGACACACGTAACGATTATGAGTACGACCTAGGACATTTCCGTGGGGCTATCCGCCCAGATATCCGCAACTTCCGTGAGTTGCCACAATGGGTTCGTGATAACAAGGAAAAATTCATGGACAAGCGCGTCGTGGTTTACTGTACAGGTGGTGTTCGCTGTGAGAAATTCTCAGGTTGGATGGTCCGTGAAGGCTACAAAGATGTCGGACAATTGCACGGAGGAATTGCAACTTACGGTAAAGACCCAGAAGTCCAAGGTGAACTTTGGGATGGAAAAATGTATGTCTTTGACGAGCGTATTGCCGTAGATGTTAACCATGTCAACCCAACCATCGTAGGGAAAGACTGGTTTGATGGAACACCATGTGAACGTTATGTCAACTGTGGAAATCCATTCTGTAACCGTCGTATCTTGACATCAGAAGAAAATGAAGACAAGTACCTTCGTGGATGCTCACACGAGTGCCGTGTTCACCCACGTAACCGCTATGTTTCAGAAAATGAATTGACACAAGCTGAAGTTATCGAGCGCCTAGCCGCTATCGGTGAAAGCTTGGATCAAGCAGCTACTGTATAAGATTAAACAGTCCTTAGGGGCTGTTTTTCTATGCTTTTTACTCAAAAATCTAAAGTTTGTTTCTGTATCTTTCAGAAAAATAGAGTATACTATATGTAAACGATTTCAAAAGGAGTCCAGTTATGACGAAAACATTTTTTATTCCAAATAAACAGAGCATTTTAGGAGAACAAGAGATTTTGACTGCCAAGTCGATCTTGGCCTTGCTAGATGGTTTGGAGTCGCATAGCTATGATGCTGTCTATCTCCGTCAGCCTCTTAACCGTCTCGAGTATATCGAGTGTGCGATAGTGGGGCAATCACAATTTCTCTTTAAGGTCAGTTATGCTGATGGTCAAAAGGGTTACCGTGTCGATCTTCCTGAGCTACTAACGAAGACAGACTGGGAGATCATCAAGTCATTTTTAGATGCCCTGCTTGCTTACACAGGAACTGAGATTGAGGGGCTAGATGGTTTTGACTTTGAAGCTTATTTCCAAGCAAGTATTCAAGCTCATATTGCAGACACTGCGGCTCGTTTTACGATTTGCCAAGGAATTTTTAATCCTGTTTTCTTTAGTCATGAGGACTTGAAAAGCTTTTTAGAGGCAGATGGCTTGGCACAGTTTGAAGCACGTGTACGTGCGGTTCAAGAGACAGATGCCTACTTTGCAAGAGTTTTCTTCTATCAGGATGGAGAAGGCCAAGTGCACGGTGTTTACCATCTGGCTCAAGGGGTCAAGACTGTTTTACCGAGAGAACCATTTGTTCCTGCAGCCTATATTGAGCAATTGGTGGATAAGGAAGTCCAGTGGGAGATTGACTTGGTTCAAATCACAGGAGACGGCTCTAAATCAGAAGACTATGAAGCTATCGCTCGCTTGGACTATGAAAGATTCTTAGAGTCACTACCATCAGCATCTTACCACCAACTAGACGCCAATCAATTAGAAATACAACCCATCTTAGACAAAGATTTTAAAGCATTAGCACAGGAAGAGTAAAGCAGAAGCAGGTCAATCGACTTGCTTTTTAGCATATAAAAAATCCTGCCATGGAAGACAGGATTAAAGTTTAAAGAAAGGCCAAGATACGAAGATAATCTCCAATCAGTGCGACTTCAGCTACAAAGAAGAGGAGGATAATGACTCCGTTAACAAGGACAGATAAGAATAACTGATAGAAGGAGTCGGTTTCACTTGATTGACTAGGTCTCGTAATGATATGGAGGCTAGCAAGCAGAATGATTCCAATGCTAATCACACACAAGAGGGCTGTAAATCGTAGGCTATCAAAGAAGGCAAAGGAACTAGCAATGGCAGTGAGGAAGATTGGAATTGCCTAGGTGTAGTAATAGTTAAACTGAAATTTATGATATAACGCAAAGATAGTTATATATATTTCAAATATTGCTTATCTCCATAGAAAATAGTAAAATATATACAGGAAATTTATTTTTTATATGGAAATAGTTATCAGGAGAGTAAACAAATGGATATAAAAATAGAAGTAGGTAAAAGAATCCGAATGTTGCGAGAGATGAAACATATCACTCGTGAAACTCTTTGTGATGATGAAACTGAGATAACGGTGCGCCAACTAGCACGAATTGAATCAGGCCAGTCTTCCCCGAGTTTATCCAAGGTAGAGTATATAGCTTACAAACTAGGCTGTCCAATTTCACATATAGTAGATATGGATCATATGATTTTACCCTCAGAGTACTTGATATTAAAGGATAAACTCATTAAGTTTCAAACTTATGGAGATGATGATAGAATCCAGGTTAAGGAAGAGTTGTTTGAAAGAGTTTACGAACACTATTATGACAGTCTACCTGAGGATGAGCAGATTGCAGTTAGTGCCTTACAAGCTAGTTTTGATGTCTTTGTAAGTGAAGATGCAGGTTTTGGAGATGCTTTGCTGGATGAATATTTTGAACAAGTAAAGATAAGGAAAAACTATTCGGTGAATGATTTGCTTCTGATAAAATTGTACTTTGGTTCATGTTTGGCAAGACCGACTGAGTATCATCATGAACTATTTTGGATGCTTTCTAAAAAACTTATAAGAGAAACAAATTCATCCGATTTAGAGACAGCTTATATGTTAAAGAGAACGGTACTTGATTCTTTAGCTGTTCAATGGATGGAAAAATCTTACTCTACTTTTGAGCCTTATGTTAAGGCGATGAACACGCTGATGATTTTATCGCAGGATTTTCAAAACAAGCCAATTGTTGATATGCTAGATGCTATGTGTACCTTATTTCATAAACGGGATAAGGAAAAAGCCATCCGCTTATACGATAGAGCTATTATTTGTGCTCAAGCATTTGGAGACCAAGTATTAGAAGCGCGTATATTGGGAGAAAAAGAAAAAGATATAAAAACTTTTGAGGAAATGGAGAGCTAACATGACATTTTTGTCATGTTTTTTTATTTTTGAAAGCGCTATACTTTAATCATAAAGAACAAGAGATAAGGAGGAAAGAAAAATGTTTGGATTTGAAGTATTCTTAAGTCTTAGTTTTTGGTTTTATGGATAGGAGATAGAAATGGAAGATTTTAGTATCTCGCTAGAGACGTTTACACAAACTCGCCACAGTTTGCTGTTTCGAAATAACACGGCGGAGCAAAAGTTGGTACAAATAGAGTTGAATAAGGAACCATTCCGTTTAGCTATTTTAGATGCAGGCGAAGAGCGAGTTTTAATCTTACCAGAAGAATTATCTATTATCGAAAGTTTTAAAATTTCAGAAGTGGAGGACGATCCATGATGTCAAAAAAACATGTTGTAGAGACAATGTTTCTTCTTGTGATAGCATCCTTATTTTTAGCAGGATTTTACTATCAAAACCAGGAATCTCATCATCAAGAAGAAACAGCGCAAGAGCTCCTCTTAAAAAAAGAGGAGGAAATAAAACAATATATTTCAAAAACTAAAAATACAACATTCAAGAATGCATTGTTAACCTCTAATGAGGGAGCACAGGTTCAACTATCAGATTATAAGTTTAGACCAAAGGTTGTGGTGTTCTGGGCTAGTTGGTGTCCTGATTGCCAAAAAGAGCTCCCAATCATTCAGCACCTTTATGATAAATACCAAGATAAAGTTGATTTCTTTATGGTGGATATAGTTGATGGGGAACGTGAAACACTTGAAACCTCTCATAAATTTTTAAGGAATCAGGGTTTTACCTTTCCAGTTTATATAGATCAAGATTTACAAGTTTTTAAGTTTTTTGATGTAAAAGCTATTCCAACAATATTTATAGTGGATAAAGATGGGATAGTGAAACAAATTTATGTAGAACAAGGAAGCGAAGAAATCTTGTCTAAAGATTTAAAACAGTTAATAAATGACTGAAATGAGGATCTCATTTAGTTATTATAAAAAAATTTTTAAAAGGAGGGTTTTCTAATGAGAAAACTAACTGGACGTGTCAAAAGACACATTGTAGCAGGTCGCTTTTGTATTATAGGTCTCCCATACGGAATAGGTCTATTTTGCTGGGATTAAATAGGAGGATGAAGTAGTGAGAAAACTAAGTAACAAAAATAAACAACACATTGTAGCAGGTCGCTTTTGTATTATAGGTCTCCCATATGGAATAGGTCTACTTTGTTGGGATTAAAAGGAGAGTTAAGTGATGAAAAGATTAAGTAATAAACATAAAAAACACATTGTGGCAGGGCAATTTTGTGCTGTTTCACCACTCGGTATTTATGGAATGATTGCAGGTATTGGATTCTTCTGCTGGAGTTAACGTAAGCTAAAAATCTCTGGCAGGGTTCATTCCTTGTCAGAGACTTTTTAATATAATGAACGGAGAGAAACTATGAATCGTGTGATTTTAAGTCTTAAAAATATTGATAAAACATATGGGAAAGAACAGGTTCTACATAATATTTCCTTTGATATTGAGCAAGGGGAAATATGTGGTCTTATCGGAGAGAATGGTGCTGGAAAGACAACATTAATGAGAATTCTCCTAGGACTCATTCGAGCTGATAAGGGAGAAATCAAGAGTGTTTCTCAGCATAAGATTGGCAGTATTATCGAATCACCTGCCCTTTATCCAAACTTGACTGGACGTCAACACTTGCAATATTATAAAACAAGATTTGGTTTAAAGACAGATACCATAAAAATGTTGGAATTGGTTCGCCTACCCCAAACATCATGGGACAGAAAAGTAAAAAACTATTCTCTTGGAATGAAGCAAAGATTATCGATAGCAATTGCTCTTTTGGATAATCCAGAGCTTATTATCTTAGATGAACCAGTGAATGGTTTAGATCCTCAAGGGATTTCAGATTTAAGAAAAATGATTTTGAATTTAAGGGATCAGTTGGGAGTTACCTTTTTGATTTCAAGCCATATCCTATCGGAGTTGGAGTTTATAACAGATAAGTATATCATCATGAAAAAAGGAAAAATTCTAAATGTGATGAGTTCAAAAGAGCTAGCAAATGATTTGTCGGAAAAGCTCTTTCTTAAGACGAGTGCTAATCAGATTCTAAAAACGTTTTTAAAAGAAGAGGGAATTGTTCATTTTGAGCAGGAGGACTATCTGGTTGTGCCAGAAAAGGAAAAATTAATGGTTATCTTGGAATATAGTGTTGCTTCAAATCTAGTGATACAGGATATATATATAAAGAAGGAACGCTTTGAGGACTACTATTTGCGTAATATTATCTGATGATTTAAGAAAGGAGGAGAATCATGAGTTCTCTTAAAGCAGATATGTATAAATTTTACTGGGAAAAAAGAGGAGTGCTTCCTAGTTTGTTGATAGGATTATTGATTTTGTTATTCTCCTTATTTTTTAAGTCATCGAATGGAGATGAACCAGAATTTCGAGTATTGATTTCAAATGTAAGTGGTTTTATTCCTTTGCTTTTCATCTCTACTAATTTATTTTTCTGGGGGGAAGATTATAGTTTTCGTACGATTAATATTCTACTCACAAAAGAAAACCAACGATGGAAGTTATTTTTATATAAAACTTTGGGAGCCTTTTGTTTGTCTTTCCTATATGTAACTATTTTTTATGGTTTAACAGCTCTTGTCTATTTGGAGGGAGACTTGGTGTTGATTGTTTCAACATTTTTACACCAATTACCATACTATTTGGTTATTATCAGTATCTCGTTATTGATTTTTCAAATATTTGATAAGGTTTATGAATCATGTATGATTTATACACTCTACATTTTACTATTTGATAACCTATTGGCTTATGTCCTTCCAAACTCTGGTGAGAGTGTGAGAGACTATTTGCTTATGACTTTAAATTTGAAAGCATCTCCTGGAGTAAGTCAATTTACCCTTACGAATGTAAGCTATCCTATATTGGTAAGTATAGCAATGATTGTACTTGCGTTTGTTGTATTCAGTAAAAAAGAATTTAAGTAGGAGTACTAATGATGAAAAAAATAGGAATTGTAATTGGGCTGTTGTTACTAGTTGTAGTGGCTGGAATTTTATTAACCTTAAAACGAGGAGAGACGACAATCAGTGTAAAACAATCGTGGGCTCTTTCTTCTAAAAGTATTAAAACGTTAGAGTTTTATGGTTCAAAGCAAGCAATTGATGTTAAAGTTGTCAAGAGTGAATCAGATGAAACAAGTGTTCAAATAGAAGGAAAAGTTTCCGAAGAATCAGTGAATAACATAACTAAAAACGTTAAAATGAGTTCAGATAGTCTATATATTCCATTTTCACAACATGGCTTTAATTTGGCTTTGAGTTCACAAGGGAAAGATAAGTTATATGTAACCATTTCCTTAGGGAAAAATGCGACTTTCGAAAAAATATTTATAGATACTCTTGTTGGTGATGTATCTATTACAGTTCCTGAAGACTTTGATGGAATCTATACTTTACATACAAATAATACAGGAGAAGTTTTAAGGGTTCCTACGACAAATCAAACTTCGAATAGCGTCATTGAAGTTGATGGTTATAGTAAGATAAGTGTTGAAAAAGGAGAAAATAATGGTTAGCCACTATAAACAAGCAACTTTGCTGGATTGTGGAATGGCTTGTGTAAAGACAATCATTTCTTACTATTTCCCAAAATTAGAACATTTAGATAGTCTACAATTTGATAACAATAACCACCAAGGACTGTCTTTGTTTGATATAGAAGATATACTAAAAAGCTATGGTATTGATGCGGACTCTTATCAAATTGAGACTCCTAGTTTGTTAAACAACGTATCATTTCCTTATTTACTGGTAGTAGAAAGAGCTAGCTTGCCTCATTATATCGTCGTGTTGGATGGAGACAGTAGTTCATTGATTGTTTCTGATCCTGCAAATGAGGAAATTGAGAAAATTTCAAGATTAGAACTTTTTAGTCAGAGTGTAGGAATTGTTTTAATTCCTCAAAAGAATGAGAATGTTAATTCAGAAGATAGAAAAGATATTGTTACGATAAGCTATGCAGATAAGTTATATCATAGATTTCTAGCTTCACTTGGTTGGAAGAGAAAGTTTGCAATCTTTTTCTTGGGATTGGCTAAAATTAGTTTACCTATTGCTATTGCTTTTTTACTACAAATAACAGTGTCTGGTCTACTTAACATTCAGTTTAGTATTCAACTATTTACCCTAGCTTCAATAATATTAGCTTCATATTTGTATTGGCAGTTCTCTATATTAGAAACGAGATTAAAAGGAAAGATTGAGAATAATTTTTTAAATGATATTCTGTCCTCTTTTTATCAGAATCAATTAAATGATTTTTCTTTAACTAAGAATTATGAGTATGTTAGTAGTTATTTTTGGAATTTGTTGTTATCAGCAACAGGTATTATGCAAAAATTTTACTTAAAGGTACAGCTTTTAGTGTTCTGTTTGCTACTGTTATTGCTATTAAAATTGAATATTATTATTTTCGCAGTTACATGCGTATCTATAGCTATTCTTGGTTTATATGTCAATTTTGAGATACGAAAAGTTGTAAAAAATCAGCGAGAATTTATTGCTAATAGTTCTAACTTTAGTTCTCTTGTAGAAAATACAATTTATGGTTTGCAAGATATTATAAGTTTCCAAAAATCTAGCGACTTCATCAAAGAATTTGATGAAAGACTCAATGAACTGTTGGGAACGAAACTAGATAGTACACATATTACCAATAGATTATTAGCTTCTACGCAGATATTTATTGGTTTAACTGGTTCATTTTTGCTTGTTACTGTGAATATTATTAGAGATTACGCACATATATCAGAGTATGCAAATAGTATTTTGATTCTATTACTGTTATCCAGCATTTTAAATTCTTTAATTACATCTTGGGTAGCATTGAAAAAAAGTCAATATTCCTTTGAGTTTATTGGACTAGAGGAAGTAGGGATGGAAAGTAATCTTGCTACCATTCCAGTATCTAAAATTGAACAATTGTCATGTCGGAATTTATGTAAAAAATGGGATGAAAGATTGGTGTTTAATAAATTAGATTTCGAGTTTAATAGTGGTGAATTAACCGTTATTACAGGCGGCAATGGAACTGGGAAATCATCCCTTTTGAATATTATTCAGGGATTATCTTCTCCAACAGAGGGGAATCTTGTACTGAATGGAATGGAAAGTTTTTCTACTTTAGAGGAAACTAATATTTTGGATTATTTAAGCGTGTATTCATCTGAATTTCATGTATTTCCTGGAAGTGTTTCAAAAAATATTAATTTCACCCTATTTAATAAGGAAAACTATGAATCAAATAATCTTGATAGTTTGAATCTCAATATAGCTCTGAGTCATCAGATTGATGGGAAAGCCACCAATATTTCGCAAGGTCAGAAACAAAAAATTCTACTCATGAGGAGTTTATCGCAAGAAAAGGACATCTATCTATTTGACGAGCCTACAGGAAATTTGGACAGAAACTCAACTGAATTATTTCTAAATGAGGTTGAGAAATTAGTGAACGAGGAAAAGATTGTTATTGTCGTGACTCATGATAAGGATGTTATTGCTAGAGCAAGTAAAGTTATTAACATGGACGAATTTCATTAAAAGTTAACAACTGGAGATTGGTGGTTTCTAATCTTAATTTTACATATAACTAGTTTGCATAATATTTTGAATAACGAACTTCATAGAAATATTATGATACTACTGAACTCTAGAAATACAACCCATCCTAGGACAAGATTTTAAAGCATTAGCACAAGAAAAGTAAAGCAGAAGCAGGTCAATCGACTTGCTTTTTGGCATAGAAAAATCCTGCCATGAAAGACAGGATTGCTACTCAATGAAAATCAAAGAGCAAACTAGGAAGCTAGCCGCAGGCTGCTCAAAACACTGTTTTGAGGTTGTAGATAAGACTGACAAAGTCAGGAACATATTTCTACGGTAAGGCGAAGCTGACGTGGTTTGAAGAGATTTTCGAAGAGTATGAAGTTTAAAGAAAGGCCAATATACGAAGATAATCTCCAATCAGTGCCACTTCAGCTACAAAGAAGAGGAGGATAATAACTCCGTTCACAAGGACAGACAAGAATAATTGATAGAAGGAGTCGGTTTCACTTGCTTGACTAGGTCTTGTAATGATATGGAGACTGGCAAGCAGAATGATTCCAATGCTAATCACACACAAGAGGGCTGTAAATCGTAGGCTGTCAAAGAAGGCAAAGAAACTAGCAATGGCAGTGAGGAAGATTGGAATTGCCAAGAGTTGACTATATTGTTGGAGAACCTTTTCTAGCGTCCAGTCCTTTTCTTGGTGGATAAATCGTCTCACAACGAAACTACCCAAGAGGAATGAAAAGAAGAAGAGTGTTGTTGCTACTAGGATAGAGATAATCGAAAAGAGATTTAATGAAGCAAATTGTTCAGGGAAGTGATTATGCATAGTTGCTATATGTCCATAGTAAGCATGTTTGATGTGGTAGATACTAAAGAAAAAGGAAGATGCAGAAAACAGAATGAGCAAGAGAAAGGCTGTGTAACTGTGTGTGCTACTTGTTTCAAGCTTGCTCGTAGGAGATTTGATTGCTTCCACTAGCCAAGACCAAAAATCAAGCGCTTGCTCTTTCCATCTATCCGTAGATTTTGGAGCTTGGTCGGGGATATAGGGACTTTCTAAGGATTGACTGATAAGAAGGGGCTCTTTCGTGGTTGGTTTTTGCTGAGGAAGTGCTTCTTGACTCTCTTCAGCTATAGTGACTTTTTCTGTTTCTTTAGAAAGATCTTGCTCTTCTTCAGTAGAATCTAATGCTTTCTTTTCTTCTATTTCTGTTCTCGCTTCACTGTCTTCAGGCGTTTCAATTTTCTCTTCTTGCTGGCTTTCCAGTTCGACTTCAGCTTGAGAGACTTCCTCCTCTACTTGAGTATTTTTTTCAATTGGTGTATCGAGATCGGCTATCGTTTCTTCAGCCTTGTCTGCAACCTCTTGAGCTTGCTCTTCAGGTTTGTTCTTGCTTGTTGTTTTTACAAAATCATTACTTTCAAACCATTCTTGTTTCATGGTAGAACCTCCTTTTTAGTGGGTTATGTGTCATAGTGGTCGATATAAATAGGTTTATTAAGGTCTGTTAGCTGTAGTTTCAAGACTAATATAATCATCAGCCTTAGCGATGAGTTGACCTTTTGCATCAGTTTTTTCAGTTTTGTAAGGGTTGCTTAATTCGTTGGGGTGGCGTTGACTCTCATCTCTCGATAACTGATAAATAGGACCATGGTGACTCGAGAGGTCTAAGTTAATTTCTTGGCTTTCTTTTTGAGTTAGCATGATACTGAGCACATTTTTAGAAGATAGTTCTACTTTACCATATACTTTAATATTTTCAGCGTGGAAGTGATTCTCTGTTGACTCTAGCTGACTATCTGTAAGGTCTGTATCAAAGATATTAACGATATTAGGGGTTGTGAGTTTACTGTTTTTGATACGACTTCCTTCAATTCGGAGGATATAGCTGTTTGTATTGAGGGTCGCATTTTCAAGAGTGGCATTAGTGATACTGGTTTGACCGCGATTGGTTGAGACGTTGATTCCTTTTAGACTTCTTCCTTTTGGAACTTGTAGAATAACTTCTTCAAAACGACGAGAGTAGTTACTTGCGACATGGAGAATCCCGCCAATTCCAGAAGAGAGAAACGGACTTTCAGACAGTTTCTTATCAGTGAGGCTCAGCGTTTTATCGTTCTGATTTGTGATAAGATCATGGTGAGCAGAAAGAGATGGATGGTAAGAAATGTGGATTTGATCATCGAAAGAGTCTGTGATGGTCAGCGCGTGTTGGTGGAGCGTAATCTCTAGGTTTTCGACTTCCTTGCCAAAGGTCAACTCTTCCATCCGACTATCATAGACAGGCTCCTTGGACATGGCAAGTAAACTCTTAATCCCGTCAGATTGGATGCCTACAAAGAGCAGGATAAAGCCGATAACGGTAGTCACCACACCAAAAATGAGAAATCCTTTTGTCAATTTACGCATGCTGGTCACCTCTCTTTCCTTTTTTGAGAACAAATTGCACCAGGCGAACAATGAGTAGGCCGAAGAAGCGGGCTACATAGGAAATACCTAGTAAGACTAGTGAAGAAGCACCGATAGCTAGTAAACCAGAACCAAAAATCAAGATAAAGGCTGATTTAGCTTGGGCTAAGACAGTGAAACTTTCAACTAAAAATAGGAATCCACCGATGATACCAAGTATGGAAACCGCAAAGAAAGCTAGAATGACAGTCAAGGCTGCCACAAGGATTGCGAACAGGGACACGAGGATGGCGATTCCCAGAGGAATACCGATGGGTGCTGCAAGGAGAGCTAACAAGGCGATATGCAAAATTTGTCGGTTATTCTTTTGAGCGGGTGCCTCATTGATTTTTTTATCGAGAAGATTAGAGAGAACTTCGTGGGCCGCTTCTTTGGGAGTTCCCAAGCTAGCGATGAGTTCTTCTTCTCCATCGACTCCAGCATCGTCAAAGAGTTCCCTGAAATAGTCCATGGCTTCAATTTGGTCAGCCTGAGGCAGTTTCTTGAGATAGAGTTCTAGCTGAGTCAGGTATTCAGTTCTTGTCATGGCGGATACTCCCTTCTATGATGCCATTAATGGTGTCTGTATAGAGTGCCCATTCATCTTTTAGGGTCACGAGCTGCTCTATACCACCATTTGTTAAGGAGTAGTATTTGCGCATGCGACCTTGGAACTCTCTAGAATAGGTGGTCAGAAAGTTATTGCCCTCCAATTTTTTGAGAATGGGATAGAGCGTAGATTCTTTGATATTAGCGATAAGCTTAATGGTTTGGCTAATCTCATAACCATAAGAATCATCCTGCTCCAGTACGGCCAAGATGAGAAATTCAATCAAGGCAGAGGATGTTGGAAAGTACATGGGAAACCTCCTTTTCTAATGTGTAAGATTTTTATATATAATTTTTCTACACATACATTGTACATCTAAAAGAAAGCCCTGTCAAGAGAAATGTGTAAAATTTTTATATATAAAAAACTTCTAGCCAAAACTAGAAGTTTAAAGGATTTTATCAGCTCTGTCCACTGTAAAGAGGGCCACAGTCATCAGGATATCGACGAGTAAGAGGGCAGCTACAGCTGGCACCCAAGAGTGGAAAAGGTCAAAACTGTAACCAAAGAGGGTTGGCCCAAAGGCTGCTAGGATATAGCCTCCTGTTTGAGATAAGCCAGACAATTGGGCAGTCTTTTCAGGGGCGCTTGTCTTAAGTGAAAAGTTGACCATGAGATAAGGGAAGAGGGCGCTGGTTGCAGTTCCGATGAGAAGATGGATGGCAAGCCAGTAAAAGAAATTATTGATCGGGAAAAAGAGCATGGAAATACCGACCACACCAGCTAGTGAAACCAGAGTGAGCATGAGCTGACGGTTGCGAGTTGACAAGCTGGTTGTCAGGCTTGGGATGGTCATTGAAAAAGGAATGCTAATCAGAGAGAAGATAGAAGTCAACAAGCCAGCTTCGTGACTGGATAGGCCTGCGTGGATAGCCATGGTAGGTAGCCAGGTCATAGCGGTGTAAAAGAGCAAGGATTGAAAACCTGCAAAGACAATCACTGCCCAGACCTGTTTATTACGCATAACCTTTGTTTGGCTTTTTTGTTTGGTTTGTGGAGCCAGTCTGTGATTATAGCGGTGATTGGGTAGCCAGACCAAAAAAGTTGTTAGACAGAGCAGGGTGAGGAGGATGATAAGTCCTTTCCAAGAACTGGCTTGTGTAATAGGCACAGCCAGATAGGAAGCCAGAGCCGTCGCAATCCCCATAGAAGTTACATATAAGGTGGTCAGAAAACCAATCTTCTTTGGTTGATTAGCTTGGATGAGACTAGGAAGCAGAACGTTGATGACTGCGATACTTGCCCCAACCATCAAGGTTCCTAGATAGAGAAGGGGGAGATTGATTAGTCGAATAAGTGAGCCAATGGTCAAGAAGAAGAGGCTGTAGGTGAAGAGATGCTCTAAGCCGATTTTCTGAGCCAGTCGGGTAGAAAAGAGCGAGAAGAGGGTAAACATGAGGAGAGGAAGGCTGGTCAAGACACCAAGCGAACTAACTTCGACTCCTAGTCCTTGAGCAATATCTCCCAAAATAATGGGTAAAACAGTAAAAGGAGTCCGCAAGGAAACACCAATCAGGATAATACCTGGAACAAAAAAGAGTGATTGCTTTTTCATAAAATACCTCTTCTAGCTGATTTTAATAACAGCTTATTTTAAGGCTTTTTCCCTATAATGTCAAGTAAGGTTTCTGGCTTTCAAGATAAAAATGGGAAAGTCTTGAAAATTATGATAAAATAGTGGAAGGAAATCTATATATTGGAGAAAAACTGTGTCTGAAAAGCAAAAAATCAGCGTCTTGATGTCGGTCTATGTAAAGGAAAATCCGACATTTTTGAGAGATGCCATTAATAGTATTCAAAATCAGACCCTGAAACCGAGCGAATTGGTTCTGGTTGAGGATGGGCCTTTGACACCTGAGCTCTATCAGGTATTAGACCAGGTTGAAGCTGAGTCTGATATTCCAGTGAAACGCTATCCTCTTGAGCAGAATCAAGGTTTGGGTCTGGCTCTTCGACAGGGTGTTTTGCAGTGTCAGTATGATATTATTGCCCGTATGGATACGGATGATATAGCTGTTCCAGACCGTTTTGAGAAACAGGTTCAGCTAATGGAGAAGGACAAGCTCGACCTATTAGGTGGACATATTGCAGAGTTTATTGACAATCCTGATGAGATTGTTTCTTACCGTCGTGTTCCAACCCAGCATGCAGAGATTGTAGCTTATCAAAGGATGAGAAGTGCCTTTAACCACATGACTGTCATGTTCAAGAAGGACATGGTTCTCAAGGCAGGCAATTATGAAGATGGCCTTTATATGGAGGATGACCTCCTCTGGCTCAATATGATTGCTGCAGGAGCCAAGACTGGAAATCTGGATCAAATCTTGTGTAAGGTTCGTGTTGGAGCAGGAATGTTTGAGCGTCGTGGGGGACTGCGTTATCTCAAACTCTATCGTCAAGCTCGTCAGCGCATGCTGAAGAGAGGGCAAATTTCTTACATGGAGTATGCCAAGAGTGTTGCCATTCAGATGATTGTTGCCCTTTGTCCCGGATTTGTCCGACAGTTTATTTTTATGAAACTGTTAAGAAAAAGCAAGTAAAAGATTGTAGCAAATCGTAAACTGGATAAAAAGTGTTATAATAACAATATAAATATCCAGCTCTTTTAAGGAGGAGTAGATTGACATGAATAAAAAACTAACAGATTATGTGATTGATCTGGTGGAAATTTTAAATAAACAACAAAAACAGGTTTTCTGGGGAATATTTGATATTTTCAGTATGGTGGTTTCCATCATTGTATCTTATATCTTATTCTACGGATTGATTAATCCAGCACCTGTTGACTACATTATCTATACGAGTTTGGCCTTCTTGTTTTATCAATTGATGATTGGATTTTGGGGGTTGAACGCTAGTATTAGTCGTTACAGCAAGATTACGGATTTTATGAAAATCTTTTTTGGTGTGACTGCGAGCAGTGTCTTGTCATATAGTATCTGCTATGCCTTCTTACCTCTATTTTCAATCCGTTTTATCATTCTCTTTATCTTGTTGAGTACCTTCTTGATTTTATTGCCACGGATTACTTGGCAGTTAATCTACTCTAAACGCAAAAAGGGAAGTGGTGATGGAGAACACCGTCGGACCTTCTTGATTGGTGCCGGTGATGGTGGAGCTCTCTTTATGGATAGTTACCAACATCCAACTAGTGAATTAGAACTTGTCGGTATTTTGGACAAGGATTCTAAGAAAAAGGGCCAAAAACTTGGTGGAATCCCTGTTTTGGGTTCATATGATGATCTGCCTGAATTAGCCAAACGCCATCAAATCGAGCGTGTTATCGTTGCGATTCCGTCGCTTGACCCGTCAGAATATGAACGTATCTTGCAGATGTGTAATAAGCTGGGTGTCAAATGTTACAAGATGCCTAAGGTTGAAACAGTTGTTCAGGGACTTCACCAAGCAGGTGGAGGCTTCCAGAAGATTGATATCACAGACCTTTTGGGCCGTCAGGAAATTCGTCTTGACGAATCGCGTCTGGGCGCAGAACTGACAGGTAAGACAATCTTGGTTACAGGTGCTGGTGGCTCAATCGGTTCTGAAATCTGTCGCCAAGTTAGCCGCTTCAATCCTGAACGCATTGTCTTGCTCGGTCATGGGGAAAACTCAATCTACCTCGTTTATCATGAATTGATTCGTAAGTTCCAAGGGATTGATTATGTGCCAGTTATCGCAGATATTCAAGACTATGACCGCTTGTTGCAAGTCTTTGAGCAGTACAAGCCAGCTATTGTTTATCATGCGGCTGCCCACAAGCACGTTCCTATGATGGAGCGCAATCCAAAAGAAGCCTTCAAAAACAATATCCGTGGAACTTACAACGTTGCTAAGGCTGTTGATGAAGCCAAAGTACCTAAGATGGTTATGATTTCGACAGATAAGGCGGTTAATCCACCAAATGTTATGGGAGCAACCAAGCGCGTGGCTGAGTTGATTGTCACTGGCTTTAACCAACGTAGCCAATCGACCTACTGTGCGGTTCGTTTTGGGAATGTTCTTGGTAGCCGTGGTAGTGTGATTCCAGTCTTTGAGCGTCAGATTGCTGAAGGTGGGCCTGTAACGGTGACAGACTTCCGCATGACCCGTTACTTTATGACCATTCCAGAAGCTAGCCGTTTGGTTATCCATGCTGGTGCTTATGCCAAGGATGGAGAAGTCTTTATCCTTGATATGGGCAAACCAGTCAAGATTTATGACTTGGCCAAGAAAATGGTCCTTCTAAGTGGACACACTGAGAGCGAAATTCCAATCGTTGAAGTTGGAATCCGTCCAGGTGAAAAACTCTACGAAGAACTCTTGGTGTCAACCGAACTGGTTGATAATCAGGTTATGGATAAGATTTTCGTTGGTAAGGTTAATGTCATGCCTCTAGAAGCTATCGACCAAAAAATTGAAGAGTTCCGAACTCTCAGTGGAGATGAATTGAAGCAAGCCATTATCGCCTTTGCCAATCAAACCACCCACGTTGAATAAAAAAAGCAAAACGCATATTATCAGGACTTTAAAAGTGGTCTTGATAATATGCGTTTTGTTATGTATAGATTTACTTCATTTTCTTCTGAAATAGAGTTGTTGTCCAGTCTATGTTATTGAAAATACTCTAAAACCTCTAAGGGGGTATGGGCGATATAATCAGGATGATAGTTAAGCAAGTCTGCTTGCTCTCCAAATCCCCAAGTGACGGCCAATTTCTGAATGCCTGTTTCTTGAGCTCCCAGCATATCAAACTTGGTATCTCCGATGATGATGGCTTGTTCTGGTGCTAGTTGATGTGTCTGTAAGGCTTGGCGAATGACATCTGCCTTATGGGGTGCTTCAGGGCTGGAACCATAAATGCCATCAAAGAAATGATAGATTCCCAAGTTTTTAGTCATGTCTTGAGCGGTTGGAGTATTCTTTGTAGTGGTGATATAAAGAGGGTAATTCTTGGATAGTTCTTGAAGTAATTCTACAATCTGAGGGAAGAGCTGAGCTTCATGGATGCCTTTTGCCTTGTAGTAAGAACGGTATATCTGGATAGCCTCAGAAATTTGGTCTTTGGGAAGGCAGGTCGCAAAACTACTTTCGAGAGGCGGTCCCATAAAACCACGAATAGTTTTGGCATCAGGACTAGGCACCCCCAGTTCCTTAAAAGTATGAGTAAAGGCATTGTGAATCCCGATAGAACTGTCAACGAGGGTTCCATCCAGATCAAAAAAGATAGCTGAGATAGAGGTCATAGTTTCTCCTATTTGATAAGCTTATTCTCCGAAAATTTCTTTTTGGAGGCGACGACCAGTAGGTGTGGCAGCGAGTCCACCTTCAGCTGTTTCACGAAAGGCAGTTGGCATGCTTGCTCCTACTTGGTACATGGCATCGATAACTTCATCCACAGGGATTTTAGATTCGATACCTGCCAAGGCCATGTCTGCTGCGATGAAGGCAAAGCTAGCTCCCATGGCATTGCGCTTGACGCAGGGAACTTCAACCAAACCAGCAACAGGATCACAGATGAGGCCTAGCATGTTTTTAATGACAAAGGCAATAGCCTGGCTGGCCTGATAAGGTGTTCCGCCTGCAGCTAGAGTCAAGGCGGCAGCGCTCATAGCAGAGGCTGAACCAACCTCAGCTTGGCAACCGCCCTCAGCACCCGAGATAGAGGCGTTGTTTGCGATGACTAGTCCAAAGGCACCGGCAGCAAAGAGGAAATCCAGCTGTTGCTCGTGGCTGAGGTCTAATTTTTCAATAGCAGCAGTGAGAACTGAAGGCAGACAGCCAGCACTTCCAGCGGTTGGAGTGGCACAGACTAAGCCCATTTTGGCATTGTGTTCATTGACTGCGATAGCATTTCGGGCAGCAGAGAGAATCGTGTAATCTGACAAGGTTTTTCCGTTTTTGATGTAGTGATCCAATTTGGCAGCATCTCCACCTGTCAGGCCACTACGAGATTTATTTTCATTGAGGCCAAGTTGGACAGAGGCTTTCATGACTTCCAGATTGCGTTCCATGAGAAGGAGGACTTCTTCACGTTCACGACCGGTCAATTCAAACTCTGTTGTAATCATGAGTTCTGCGACATTTCCTTGAAAGTCCAGTTCTGCTTGCTCGACCAATTCTTTGATAGAATAAAACATGCTTCCTCCTATTTAAAGAAATTGACATTGTGGAGATGAGGGATTTTTCGAATTTCTTCGATAGCCTCATCACAGTTGCGACTGTCGACTTCGATAATCATAATGGCTTTTTCACCAGCTTTTTCACGAGTAACATTCATCTGGGCGATATTGATACCATAGCGGGAAAGAGCCTCCGTAACGAGGGCAATCATACCTGGAATATCTTGATGAACAATGATGATAGTCGGTGTATTCATATTGAGAGAGACGGCAAAGCCATTGAGTTCGGTGACCTGAATATTCCCTCCACCGATAGAAATACCAGTCACACTGATGGTCTTGTGGGCATTTTTGACGGTAATTTTAGTGGTGTTTGGATGAGGAGCATTACTGTCTTTCTGAATGGTCCAGACAATCTTGATGCCACGTTTGTGGGCAATCTCCAGACTGTTTGGGATTTCGGGATCATCTGTATCCATGCCCAAAATACCTGCAACAAGGGCTAGGTCTGTCCCGTGACCACGATAGGTCTTGGCAAATGAGTTAAAAAGTTGGAATTCGACTTCTGTCGGAGTATCATCAAAAATGGAAGAGACAATCTTTCCAATACGAACAGCACCAGCGGTATGGCTACTAGATGGGCCAATCATAACTGGTCCGATGATATCAAAGACAGATTGAAAACGAAGTGATTTCATCAGTTTCCCCTTATAAAAATTCTTATCTCTATTATATCAAAGAATGAGGGTCTTGGCTTTAATTGTGGATGAAAACCTTTTTACACTACAAATAGCATAAAAATAGTATCTTTTATGACAAAAAACACCTTATTTAGGGAAATAAAAAATAATTTTGTAATATTTCTACATAAAAGTGTCAAGAAACAGTAATATTTAAAGGGTATGATAGAACTATAGAAAGAAGGAGAATTTTCAAATATGAAATCAACAACTAAAAAGATTAAAACAACTCTTGCAGGAGTAGCTGCCTTGTTTGCAGTATTTGCTCCATCATTTGTATCTGCTCAAGAATCATCAACTTACACAGTTAAAGAAGGTGATACACTTTCAGAAATCGCTGAAACTCACAACACAACTGTTGAGAAATTGGCAGAAAACAATCACATTGACAACATCCATATGATTTATGTTGGTCAAGAGTTGGTTATCGATGGTCCAGCAACGCCAGTAGCATCAGCTTCAACGACTTATGAAGCACCAGCTGCCCAAGATGAAACTGTTTCAGCCACAGTGGCAGAAACTACAGAAGTAGAGGAGGAAACTCCAGTAGCAAGCGAAACAGTAGCAGAAGAAACTGTTGCTTCAACTGTAAGCGGATCTGAAGCAGAAGCTAAAGAATGGATCGCTCAAAAAGAATCAGGCGGTAGCTACACAGCTACAAACGGACGTTATATCGGACGTTACCAATTGACAGATTCATACTTGAACGGTGACTACTCAGCTGAAA
>NZ_CAUQCJ010000028.1:0-23607 GCF_963516515.1 uncultured Streptococcus sp.
GACTGTATTTTCTAAGGAAATCAGAGAAAAAATGGTGACCTTCAAATTCATGGAGGACAAGGGTGGTCAGCTGAAGATTCACTCAACTATCTCCAAGAAAGCGCGTGGCGCTTTCCTGACAGCCCTGATAGAAAATCAAGTACAGACGGTTGAGGAAGCTCGTCGCTTAAGCTTTGCAGGATTTGCCTACAGAGAAGACCTGTCCCAGCCACAGGAATTGGTTTTTGTAAAGAAAGTATAAAATAAGGATAAAAGAAGAAAACTCAGCAAGGAAAAGTATTGCTGAGTTTTTTCTAGCTTATAAAGAGTTGGACAAATGAATCTCATTTGATAGGGTATTGAGATGATTAACCAAATCCATGATTGAAAGGTGATTTCGGCAAATAAACTTTTTAGTGATGCCTGGAATATAGAAATTAGACACGATGATGTCATAATCTGTCTGATTTAAAATCTCAGGGCTTGTTTCCAATTGGTCCCAAATATCGAAGGTAAAGCGATTATTACAGTAATAGGAAAGCATATCCATCAAGGTGAGGGATAGGGCGTGGTCAAAGTTACTGATAATCAAAACCTTGATAGGCGGTCGATTGGCTAATAATTGAGTAGTGATATTTTCTGCATGGGTAAAGAGGGTGTAAATCAAGTGCTCTAATTGTTCAGGATAATCATGTTGCCCGATTGCTTGTCGATATTGAGCCAGTTCTTGACGAGCACTTTCCATAAAGTCTGGGAAATAGACCTTGAACTTTTCTAGTGTAATTCCCTTTTGCTCAAATAAGAGTGGTGTTGAAAAGGTTTCCTGTCTTTCAAAATAAGCTGTATTGTGCAGGTGCCAAATGAGTTCATCATGATTAGCAAATTTAATATTAAATGCTTTAGATAATCGTTCCAAAATTTGGCTTAATAATTGATAAGAATAGCGAGATTCATCATTTTTATTTAGAGAATCAAAGAATTGCTGTGGATCTAGAAAAATATCATTTTGAAGAAAGGAAATGAAAATTTGGGCCACAATATCTGGAGTCATTTCCAGTCCAAATTGTTGAGAGAAGTATGCAAGCTTGTCCTCAAAATCTGGTAAATTCATTAAAACAGGATAGTAGTCTTGGTAAAAATGATTCGGCAAATCAATGAAATGTCCATTTTTTACTCGATGAATACTAATTGCGAGCATCAGCTTATACATTCTATAGATTGCAAATCGCATTGGGTAATTTGTGGATTTATAGAAGTAGTCAGCGAACTCTGTTATGACTTTTTCAGAAATATCTGGGAAAGGCCAGTCTAGAAAATAATATCGCTCTGAAAAGTATTGGGCATAAAAATAGCGAATATCGATTTCATTTCCATTCAGGGATGTTGGAGTAAAAGACAGTTCAATTTGGAATTGTTTCGAGAGAATGGTGGTGATTCGATTTCCTAAACGATAAAGATTGGCATTACTAGAATGCAGTTTTTCTACAGTTCGGTAAATAGGCAATCCTTCGTTAAAAAACATATATTCTAATAACTGAAAAGATTGGGAATGACTGAGGAAATAAATATAAATATCTTCTATACTTGCCGCTGTATCTAGATTTAGCATAATGCCATTGATAGAAGATTGAATTTTGAAAGTTGGGAATGCTGTTCGTAGTTCGTTTAAGTCATTTTTCAGGATACGCTCGGTGCATTCTAAAGTTTGTGCTAACTCGTTTAGACGTATCCAATCTCGTTTCTGAATGAGTATTTCAAGTAGTCGCAATTGTCGTTGTTCCTTTGTAGATAATAGAGATCTCATAGGGTTCTATCCTCCTAAGCTCATTATATCATAGTCTATAATAAAAATGCTAATATTGATATTATTAAGATGGAGAATGATCCGATTTGATCTTAAAACAATATTTATGAATCGAATATAGGAAGGCAATTAAATATTAATGGAATATTTGTATTGATTTTGCGATTACATTTTTACCTCTATATTATTTTTCTGTACCATTTGTACCAAAATATGAGAATCATTTTTTTGTCAGTAAATTCACTTTGATTAGAACAATTTAAATGAATCTTGAGGGAAAAAACACTATATGTTAATTTGTAAAACTATATTGAATTATATAAAAAATAGATGTAAATTGTATAGTATAAAATTATATTGAGGTAAAGAATATGAAACAGGTACAGAGAAAATCATTTGATTGGTATAAAATGCAACAACGTTTCTCTATTCGCAAGTATCACTTTGGGGCAGCTAGTGTCTTGCTCGGGACAGCCTTAGTCCTAGGAGCAGGAGCCAAGGCCCAAACAGTACAAGCAGATGAACATTATGCAGAAGTTACTAACAGTGTTTCTGTTGATAAGATAGCAGAAGCTACTAAACCAGTAGAAGTTTCTACATCTAAGAAAGAAACTACCTACCCAGCTCCAACTGTTGTTAATCCAGTAGAGGTGACTCCAGCTAAATCTGAAGTTGTTAAGGCAGCTGTAGAAAATGTTGAAGAGCCTAAAGTGGAAAAAGAGGAAATTTCTCATCAAAGTGCAGTTGATAAATCAAAATTGTTAACGGCTCTTTCGCGTGCAAAAAAATTAGAAGCAAAATTATATACAGAAGCTAGTGCTGCAAACTTGAAAGCAAGTATCCAAGCTGGTCAAAGTTTGCTTGGGAAAGCAGATGCAACTGAAGCTGAATTATTAGCAGCAGAGTCATCTATTCAATCAGCTGTCATTGGACTGGAACTCCGTTCTAACTCCGATAAAGGAACTGTATCAGAAACTTCTGTAGCGAAGAAAGCTAATGCAGATGAAGCAGAAGAAGAAACTAAGCAAGCTCCTACAACTAATCGTTCCGCTCTTGATAGTGTTGTTTTGCCAACTAGCAGAGCTGCTATAGTTGAAGCGTCTTCAGCTCCAAAAACAACTAATGAAATCTTGAAACCAGGTTTAAGCCTTTCTGATGCTCGCCAAAATCCAGCTATTCGTAAGGAAGACTTGGAGAAGGGGCATAGTGGTTTTAGAGCAGCTAGCAATCCAGCCAACCCAATTGTCTCAGGTTCTGGAAATACAGTTGCATTTGCAGATATTAGTCAAGCTGGTCGTAGTTATAGTTTCCGTGGCTACGGGAACTCACGTGGTGGTAATTCAATTCATTACGATGTAACAACAGTACGTCAAGGTAATAGATTGAATTTCACAATTCAATATTCTGGTCCAGGTGAATTTGTTAATAATAACTTTATTTTAGATAAAGGGGATGGATTTGGCAATCCTTCAAATGCAACTATTATCACTCCAAGATTAAGAGAGCAATCAAAACCTATTAGCCAGGGTGCCAACTTTGTATCTCACTCAGGATATACTATGACCTCTGCCACTGAAACAAGTCTGCAACAGACAATCAGATTCAGTTTGCCAATCAACAATCCAAATGGTGATTTGTCTGTCCGTTTGAAACCTGTTACTTTTAACGTGGATCAAGGTGGTGGCGGTGCCGCTACTAGCAATGATCCATACAGTAACTCTAACTATTATTATAGAGCAAACCCACTATACTTGGATGCCAATCCAAATGGTGGTTCTAGTAACAAGGTTGTTACAGAAGACATTGACTTCCAAACAGTCTACCTTCCAACTAGTAAATTGCCAGAAGGCCAAACTAGATTAGTCAGAGAAGGTGAAAAAGGACAACGTCAAATTACCTATAAAGTCCATCGATTTGGTAACGAAACACTTTTAGGATTGCCAATTAGTAATTCTGTTACTAAAGAAGCTAAGCCACGTATTATGCAAATTGGTGTGGCTAAAGAGCTAATCGATACAGTAAAACCACGTGTTGATCAAAATAAAGTTGGTGATACAAATAACCTCACTTTCTATCTTGATAACGATGGCAACGGGGTTTATACTGAGGGCGTAGACGAACTTGTTCAAAAAATTGCTATTAAAGATGGAGCCAAGGGTGAAAAAGGGGACCAAGGCGAACGCGGTTTAACAGGAGCCCAAGGTGCTAAAGGTGAAAAAGGAGACCGAGGCGAACGTGGTCTGACTGGAGCCCAAGGTACTAAAGGTGAAAAAGGAGACCGAGGTGAACGCGGTCTAACTGGAGCTCAAGGAGCTAAAGGTGAAAAAGGGGACCGAGGTGAACGTGGTTTAACAGGAGCCCAAGGAGCCAAAGGTGAAAAAGGAGACCGAGGTGAACGCGGTTTAACAGGAGCCCAAGGTGCTAAAGGTGAAAAAGGAGATCGAGGTGAACGCGGTCTAACCGGAGCCCAAGGTCAGGCGGGTCGTGACGGTGTAAATCCAACCGTAACCGTTAAAGATAATAAAGATGACGGCACTCATACTATCACTATTAACGACGGTAGAGGTAATGTTACAAATACTATTGTAAGAGATGGGTTCGATGGAGCGAGTCCATTAGTTGCTACTCAACGAAATGAAGCAGATAAGACAACAACTGTTATCTTCTATTATGACCAAAATGACAACAACGAATTCGATGCAGGCGATACAAAACTAAAAGAAGTCGTTATTACAGATGGTGCCAAAGGTGAGAAAGGTGACAAGGGAGCAACTCCTAAAGTTACAACTGCTCGTGGAGCAGATGGCCACAGTACAGACATTACATTTACAGTTCCTGGAGAAGAGCCTGTTGTAGCTAACATTAAGGATGGTAAAGATGGCCGTACACCAAATATTGACTTGAATGCTTTAGCAGAAGCAGCAGTAAGACTAAACAATCAAAGAAGCGGAAGAGTAAGAAGAGCATTATCAGACGCCCCATCTACAGCACCAGCACCACAACCAGTAGAGGGCACTCGTATTACAGCATACTATGATAACAATGGTAACGGTAAATACGATCCAGGTGTGGATGAATTAATTGGTACAAGTGATATCTTGAATGGTACAAATGGACGTAATGGTGCAGATGGAGCTTCTGGTACAGATGGTCGTAATGGTGCTGAATTATTAAGTGGACCTAAAGCACCAACAGCAAATGATGGTAAAGATGGTGATACTTATATCGATGCTACTACAGGAGATGTTTACAAAAAAGAAGGCAGAAACTGGAACCAAATTGGCAACATCAGAGGACCTCAAGGATTACCAGGTCCAAAAGGTGACAAGGGTGAAAATGGTCGTGATGGCTTCACACCAGAAGTAACAGTGACAGACAACCATGATGGTAGTCATACGATTACAGTTACGCAACCAGAAGGTCGCCCAGCTGTCACAACAATCGTTAAAAACGGAGTAGACGGCCAAACACCAAAAGTCAAAGCTGTTCGTGATGAAGCCAAAAAACAAACTACTCTAACCTTCTACATCGATAAAGATGGCGATGGTAATTACACAGAAGGCACAGATACGCTCGTTCAAACATCCATCGTTAAAGACGGACAAGACGGAGCAGCTGGACAAGCAGGACGTGATGGTAAAGAAGTATTAAACGGAAAAGTAGATCCACAACCAAGAGACGGAAAAGATGGAGACAGCTTCGTTAATACTGCCACAGGAGATGTCTTCGTTAAGAAGAACAATACTTGGGAACAAGCAGGCAACATCAAAGGTCCAAAAGGTGACAAGGGAGAAAATGGTCGTGATGGCTTCACACCAGAAGTAACAGTGACAGACAACCATGATGGTAGTCATACGATTACAGTTACGCAACCAGAAGGTCGCCCAGCTGTCACAACAATCGTTAAAAACGGAGTAGACGGCCAAACACCAAAAGTCAAAGCTGTTCGTGATGAAGCCAAAAAACAAACTACTCTAACCTTCTACATCGATAAAGATGGCGATGGTAATTACACAGAAGGCACAGATACGCTCGTTCAAACATCCATCGTTAAAGACGGACAAGACGGAGCAGCTGGACAAGCAGGACGTGATGGTAAAGAAGTATTAAACGGAAAAGTAGATCCACAACCAAGAGACGGAAAAGATGGAGACAGCTTCGTTAATACTGCCACAGGAGATGTCTTCGTTAAGAAGAACAATACTTGGGAACAAGCAGGCAACATCAAAGGTCCAAAAGGTGACAAGGGAGAAAATGGTCGTGATGGCTTCACACCAGAAGTAACAGTGACAGACAACCATGATGGTAGTCATACGATTACAGTTACGCAACCAGAAGGTCGCCCAGCTGTCACAACAATCGTTAAAAACGGAGTAGACGGCCAAACACCAAAAGTCAAAGCAGAACGTGATGAAGCCAAGAAACAAACTACTCTAACCTTCTACATTGACAAAGATGGCGATGGAAACTATACAGAAGGCACAGATATGCTCGTTCAAACATCCATCGTTAAAGACGGCCAAGACGGAGCAGCTGGACAAGCAGGACGTGATGGTAAAGAAGTATTAAACGGAAAAGTAGATCCACAACCAAGAGACGGAAAAGATGGAGACAGCTTCGTTAATACTGCCACAGGAGATGTCTTCGTTAAGAAGAACAATACTTGGGAACAAGCAGGCAACATCAAAGGTCCAAAAGGTGACAAGGGAGAAAATGGTCGTGATGGCTTCACACCAGAAGTAACAGTGACAGACAACCATGATGGTAGTCATACGATTACAGTTACGCAACCAGAAGGTCGCCCAGCTGTCACAACAATCGTTAAAAACGGAGTAGACGGCCAAACACCAAAAGTCAAAGCTGTTCGTGATGAAGCCAAAAAACAAACTACTCTAACCTTCTACATCGATAAAGATGGCGATGGTAATTACACAGAAGGCACAGATACGCTCGTTCAAACATCCATCGTTAAAGACGGACAAGACGGAGCAGCTGGACAAGCAGGACGTGATGGTAAAGAAGTATTAAACGGAAAAGTAGATCCACAACCAAGAGACGGAAAAGATGGAGACAGCTTCGTTAATACTGCCACAGGAGATGTCTTCGTTAAGAAGAACAATACTTGGGAACAAGCAGGCAACATCAAAGGTCCAAAAGGTGACAAGGGAGAAAATGGTCGTGATGGCTTCACACCAGAAGTAACAGTGACAGACAACCATGATGGTAGTCATACGATTACAGTTACGCAACCAGAAGGTCGCCCAGCTGTCACAACAATCGTTAAAAACGGAGTAGACGGCCAAACACCAAAAGTCAAAGCAGAACGTGATGAAGCCAAGAAACAAACTACTCTAACCTTCTACATTGACAAAGATGGCGATGGAAACTACACAGAAGGAACAGATACGCTCGTTCAAACATCCATCGTTAAAGACGGAGAGAAAGGTGAAGATGGGAAAACTCCTGAAGTAACTGTAACACCAGGAAAAGATGGACATAGTTCTGACATTACATTTACAGTTCCAGGAAAAGATCCAGTTACTGTAAATGTGAAGAATGGTGAAAATGGGTTAAACGGCCAAACACCAAAAGTTGATTTACTTCGTGTTGAAGGCAAAAATGGAAATCCATCTCATACAATTGTTACCTTCTATACTGATGAAAACAATGATGGTAAATACACACCAGGAACTGATGAACTTCTAGGATCAGAAATGATTAAAGATGGAGCTAAAGGTGCTGACGGACGTGATGGTAAGTCATTGCTCACTGTTAAAGAAGGTAAAGAAACAAAAGTTTATCAAGAAGATCCAGCAAATCCAGGTCAACCATTAACTCCTGACAGACCTCTTGCAGTAATTAGAGATGGGGTAGACGGAAAATCACCAACTGTAACTGCTGCTCGTAAGGAAGAAGTTGATCATAAGGGAGTAGAGATTACTGTCGATAATCACGATGGTTCACAACCGACTACAGTATTTGTTCATGATGGAGCTAAAGGCGAAACTGGAGCGAATGGTCAAAATGGACAAACACCTACAGTTACAACTCAACGTGGAGCAGATGGACATAGTACAGTTGTAACCATTACAACACCAGGAAAAGAACCAGTAACATTTACAGTTAGAGATGGTCTAGATGGACATAATGGTAACAATGGACGAACTCCTAAAATTGATTTACAACCATATGTTAATGGAGAAGATTCCTTTAGAAGAGCTAGAAGAAGTGTAGGAAATAACCCGGATGAAGTATCAGGACATCCTAATTCTAGAGCAACATCTTCTGATAACGCAGATGGTACTCATGTTACAGTTTATTTTGATAATAATGGAAATAATCATTACGATCCGGGAGTAGATGAGTTAATCAGTGAACGTGATGTATTGAACGGAGTTAATGGAGAAAATGGTGCTAGTGGTAGAGACGGACGTAATGGATCTGAACTTTTAAGTGGAAATATTGCACCAACTCCAAAAGATGGAAAAAATGGAGATACTTATATTGATAGTTCAACAGGAAATGTCTATAAAAAACAAAACGGAGCATGGAATAAGACTGGCAATATAAGAGGACCACAAGGAGCAAAAGGAGACACACCAGAAGTTACAGCTAAACCAGGAACAGATGGACATAGTACAGATATTACAATTACAACACCAGGAAAAGATCCTGTTACCGTAAATGTAAAAAATGGTAAAGATGGAAAATCTCTAATTGCTAAAAAAGAAGGTAATGAAACTAAAATTTTTGTAGAAGATCCAGCAAATCCAGGTCAACCATTAGATGCTACAAAACCACTTGCAACAGTTCTTGATGGACTAAAAGGTGAAAAAGGTGATAATGGAGCAGATGGTAAATCACCAGTTGTCACAATGACAGATAATGGAGATGGAACACATTCTATTACAGTACGAAATGGAGATGGCTCTGAATCAACTACTAAAGTTAAAGATGGTAAAGATGGGAAAACAGCTACTATCACCACAACTGAAAATCCAGATGGAAGTCACACAATTACTGTAACAAATCCAGATGGAAGCTCAAAAGAAACTGTTGTTAAAAATGGTAAAGACGGTAAGACTCCAAAAGTTGAAGTCACTGATAACAACGATGGAACTCACACTGTTAAAGTGACGGATGGAGACGGTAATGTAACGAACGCTATCATCAAAGATGGTAAAGATGGTAAAGCTGCTTCAGCTACAACAAGAGAAAATCCAGATGGAAGTCACACAGTAACAATCACTAACCCAGACGGAACTAAGAATGAGTTTGTTGTTAAGAATGGACGTGATGGTGTTGACGGACGTACTCCAACCGCATCTGTTCGTGATAATGGAGACGGAAGTCATACAATCGTTATTACAAATCCAGAAGGTGTGACAACTGAAACCACAGTTCATGATGGTAAATCACCAAAAGTTACTATAACTGACGAGCAAAATGGAACTCATAAGATCTCAGTTCTAAATGGGGACGGAACAACTACTGAAACGATCATTAAAGATGGTAAATCACCAGTAGCGACTATTAAAGACAACCATGATGGTACTTACACTATTCGTGTAGAAAACGGTAATGGTACTGTTTCTGAAACCACAATTCGTGACGGTAAATCACCAACTGCTAAAGTAGTAGACAATGGAGATGGAACTCATACTATCACAGTTGTGAACTCAGATGGTACAACTACTACAACCACAGTTCGTGATGGTAAAGCACCAAAACTTGAAGTGATTAATAACAACAACGGTTCACACACTATTAAAGTGACAGGTGCTGATGGTAAAGAAACTACAACTACAATCTTTGATGGTAAAACACCAAAAGCGAATATCGTTGATAACGGAGATGGAACTCATACATTAACAATCGTAGATTCTGATGGTCGTGAATACAAATCTATTATCAAAGATGGTAAAGACGGCAAAGATGGCGTTTCACCAACTGTAACTGTTAAAAATAATAACGATGGAACTCACGTTGTTACAATCACAAATCCGGATGGAAGTAAGACAGAAATGGTGATTAAAGACGGTAAAGATGGTAAATCACCAAAAGTTTCTGTTGAAGATAATGGAGATGGTAGTCATACAATCACAATCATTAATTCTGACGGAACTGTGACAAAAACAGTTGTTAAAGATGGAAAAGATGGTAAAGACGGCAAAGATGGTAAATGTGGATGCCAAGACAAACCGGTAACACCATCAAATGACAAACCAGTTCCTCCAACACCTAATGTGCCAGAAGGACCAACGTTTGCAATGCCAGAACCACCAGTTTACGAATTGCCAGAATTCAACGGTGGTGTGCCAGGTATGCCAGAAGTTACTGAAGTACCAGAATTAGATATTCCAACAGTACCAGCACAACCAACACCAGAAGTACCGGTTAAACCTGTGCCAGCGCAACCAACACCAAATGTACCGACACCAGAAGTGCCAGTACAACCAACTCCAGTTGTTCCAACACCAGAAGTACCGGTTAAACCAGTACCAGCGGTTCCAGAACAACCAGTAGTACCAACACCGGCTCAACCAGCAACTCCAGTAAATGCTAACCCAGTAGTACCAACTACAGTTAAAGAAAACCATGGGGACAAATTACCAGAAACTGGAAGCCAATCTGATTATATCTCTGTTCTTCTAGGTAGCGGTATTCTATTGAGCCTATATGTAGGTCGAAGAAAAGAAGATTAATCAGCCAAAAGCAGTCACTAATTTCTCGAAAGAAGATGATAAGTGATAGATATCGAATGAAAGAATATTCTTAGAATGATTTTCCTATGGTGGGAAAAGACTGCTGAAAACCTTGAGTGGTAACGCTCAAGGTTTTTTTGGATGGCTGATGTTTGTCTGAAAATCTTGATTGAGTCTAAAAAAGCCACCCTATTAGGTGGCTATAATTGATTTAGACTTTCTAAAATTTTCTATTTTTTACTGAATCGCTGCGACCAAGTCTTGAGCTTGTTTTTCAAGTGAGTTTAGGACTGTTTCTTCAAGAACCAATTTTCCGTCTGCCCAGGCAGAGTCATTGACATGTGCAGCAGTGAAATCACCAACGACTTGTGTACGGATAAATGGCAAGAGGTCTTTGTAGATAGCAAAGAGTTTATCGTGACCTGCATTGGCTACAGATGATACGGTGACAAACTTGTCTTGAAGGGCAGAAGCTCCACGTGTATCAGACAAGTCAAGGGCACGAGATAGCCAGTCAAGCAAGTTTTTCACTGTTCCAGGGATAGAGGAGTTATAGACTGGAGAGAAGATCCAGATGGCATCAGCAGCGAGAACCGCTTCACGAGCAGCAGCCACTGCTGGATGAGTTGGAACTTCCAAATCTTGACTAAAGAGAGGAAGGGCTGAATAATCAAGGTAGCTAACTTCTGCTTTACCAGAAAGAGCTTTCTCAGCTTCGAGGGCCATTTGGTGGTTGAAAGAACCTTGGCGAAGTGATCCGACGATAAATAATACTTTTTTAGACATGATGTGTCTCCTTTTTCTTAAATTTTCGAGAAACCTCTCGTTGTTATAAAATATATTACAACAAAAGAAAAGGACTTGCAAGAAATTTGCTCAAAGATTATTTGAAAACTATAAAACTGCAGAAACTCAAGTCACTTGCGACTGGAAAGCATTTGGTTTTCGAAGAGTATTCCTATATTCTCTTGTAATATGATGACATAAGTGCTAAAATAAACGAGAAAACTCGTAATAGAAACCGTAGAAGGGCTATTTTCCGGTATCATTTCATAAAAAATTAAACAAACAATAATGGCATTTCAAGAATGCTTATAAAAGGGGTGGAGATCATGTAAGGCACAAATTAACAAGTGACAGACAAAAGAAATACGAATACACTTGTTAAAGGAGAAAAAATGTTAATAAGAAATTATCGGAAAAATATTGGCCTGATGGCCGGAGTTGAGTTTTTTGCTTTTTTAGGGATTACCAGCTTTTGGATTCTCTTTCTCAGTCAAAACGGAATGTCTCTTTGGCAGATTGGACTTCTGGAGAGTATTTTTCATACGACCAGTCTTCTCTGTGAAATTCCATCTGGAATGTTAGCTGACCGCTATTCCTATAAGACCAACCTTTATTTAAGTCGTATAGCAGGGATTGTGTCTTCTATTCTCATGTTGGCTGGTCAGGGAAATTTTTGGATTTATGCACTAGCAATGGTGGTGAGTGCCTTGTCTTATAATTTTGATTCAGGAACAAGCGCAGCAATGGTCTATGACTCGGCTGTAGAGGCTGGACTAAAGGAGCGTTACTTATCTATTTCAAGTTTTATGTCAGGAGTAGCAGAAGGAACTCGGTCTTTGGGGACAGTGTTGGCGGGATTTTTTGTCCATGGTCAATTGCACCTGACCTACTATATCATGATTGCGACTTCTATCATAGTTCTTTTCCTGATTTGGATGCTGAAAGAACCTAGTGTCAAGCTAGAAAAAGCTGATAGTGTGACCATGAAACAGATTATTTGGACTGTTAAGGAAGAGTTGGAGCGAAATCCCATGCTCTTCAACTGGATGATTTTGTCTCAGATTGTTGGTACACTCATGTGCATGTTTTACTTTTACTATCAAAATCAGTTACCAGATTTAAGTAGTTGGCAAATTTCAGCAGTTATGCTACTTGGTAGTCTCTTGAATATCCTTGCAGTCTATCTAGCGAGTAAGATTGGAAAGAAATATGCCGCCTTGAAGCTTTTCCCTATTCTCGTCCTGCTGACTGGAGTTACCTACCTGCTGTCCTACTTTGGAACACCTCTAATCTATATTTTGGTTTATTTGATTAGTAATGCTCTATATGCTCTTTTTCAGCCGATTTTTGACAATGATTTGCAAGAGCGGCTCCCAAGTGAAGTAAGGGCAACCATGCTAAGTGTCTACTCTATGATGTTTAGCCTAAGTATGATTGTGTTCTTTCCACTGACAGGCTGGTTGATTGACAATTTAGGCTTTGTAGTAGCATTTCTTTATCTAGGCTTCTTTTTAGTCATGATTAGCCTTCTACTGCCTATATTTTTAGGAAAAATGGCTAAAAGAATGGATGAAAAAATGATTCCATAGATTAAAAGAATTTTTGAAAACTTGAGTGTCAAGCTCAGGTTTTTTAATAGGTTGATTTTGGAGCTGTCTTTCATTTTTTTGCTCGGTTTTAACTAAGAAAAATCGGTTTACTTTGAAGGCAGAAATAAAATGCGATTGTTCCTATATTCACTTGTAATAAAGCCCAATAGATGGTAAAATAGACGAGTGAAAAAAAGACAAAACAAAGCAAAAAATAATCTACTGTGGCAGTATGGTCTAGGGATGACGATTTTATTTGTGGTTATCAGTGCTTCCTTTCTGTATCTGGTTTCTCTCGGTATGAAACCCTATCAAACAGCTAAAAGTGAAGGAGAAAAATTAGCTCAGCAGTATGCAGGATTAGAGCAGGCTGATCAGGTTGATTTATATAATGGCTTGGAATCTTATTACAGCGTTCTTGGTCGTAATAAACAGCAAGAATCGCTTGCTGTCCTGATTGGAAAAGATGACCATAAGATTTACGTTTATCAGCTAAATCAGGGTGTTTCACAAGAAAAAGCAGAAGCTGTTTCTAAGGAAAAAGGAGCTGGCGAGATTGACAAGATTACCTTTGGTCGTTATCAAGACAAGCCAATTTGGGAAGTTAAGTCAGGAACTGATTTTTATCTAGTAGATTTTGAAACAGGAGCATTGGTCAATAAGGAGGACTTATGAAACTATCCAAGCGTGTTTTAGAAATGGAAGAAAGTGTCACTCTAGCTAGTGATGCGAGAGCAAAGAAGTTAAAGACTGAAGGAAAAGATGTACTTTTCTTAACTTTAGGTCAGCCCGATTTCCATACTCCCAAAAATATTCAAGATGCAGCTGTTGCAGCCATTCGAGATGGACGTGCTTCTTTCTATACGGTAGCTTCAGGTCTACCAGAATTAAAAGCTGCGGTGAATACCTACTTCGAGCGCTACTATGGCTATTCTGTCGCAAGTAACGAGGTTACCTTTGCTACAGGTGCCAAGTTCTCCCTCTATACTTTCTTTATGGCTGTAATCAATCCTTTAGATGAGGTTATTATTCCAACTCCATACTGGGTTAGTTATGGAGATCAGGTTAAGATGGCAGAAGGGATTCCAGTCTTTGTTCAAGCTAAAGAAGACAATGATTTTAAAGTCACGGTGGATCAACTAGAACTAGTTAGGACAGATAAGACAAAGGTTTTGGTTCTCAATTCACCATCTAATCCGACTGGTATGATTTATACTCGTGAAGAATTACTAGCTATCGGAAATTGGGCAGTTGAGCATGACATTCTGATTTTAGCTGATGATATATACGGTCGCCTTGTTTATAATGGAAATGAATTTGTTCCAATCTCAAGTCTATCAGAAGCCATTCGCAAGCAAACCATTGTTATCAACGGTGTATCAAAAGCTTATGCCATGACAGGTTGGCGGGTAGGTTATGCAGTGGGTGATCCAGAAATCATTGCTGCTATGAGCAAATTGACAGGTCAAACAACTTCTAACCTAACTGCTGTTTCACAATATGCGACTATTGAAGCCTTAACAGGACCACAGGATTCTGTTGATATCATGCGTCAGGCTTTTGAGGAGCGTCTCAATACAATTTATCCGCTATTATGTGAGGTCCCTGGTTTTGAAGTCGTTAAGCCACAAGGAGCCTTCTATCTCTTCCCAAATGTCAAAAAGGCAATGGAGATGAAAGGCTATACGGATGTGACAGACTTTACAACTGCTATCCTAGAAGAAGCCGAAGTGGCCTTGGTAACAGGAGCAGGCTTTGGAGCGCCAGAAAATGTCCGCCTCAGCTATGCGACAGACTTAGACACGCTTAAAGAAGCAGTTAAACGCTTGAAAGCATTTATGGAAAAATAAAAGAAAAGGAAAAATAATGACAAAACGTGTAACGATTATTGATGTAAAAGACTATGTTGGTCAGGAAGTGACGATTGGCGCTTGGGTTGCCAACAAATCAGGAAAAGGGAAAATCGCCTTCTTGCAATTGCGTGATGGAACAGCCTTCTTCCAAGGTGTAGCCTTTAAACCAAACTTTGTAGAAAAATTTGGTGAAGAAGTGGGACTTGAAAAGTTTGATGTCATCAAACGCTTGAGCCAAGAAACGTCTGTTTATGTGACAGGTATTGTCAAAGAAGACGAACGTTCTAAGTTTGGCTATGAGTTGGACATTACAGACATCGAAGTGATCGGTGAATCTCAAGACTACCCAATCACACCAAAAGAACACGGAACAGACTTCTTGATGGACAACCGTCACTTGTGGCTCCGTTCTCGTAAGCAAGTAGCGGTGATGCAAATCCGTAACGCTATCATCTATGCGACTTATGAGTTCTTCGACAAGAACGGCTTCATGAAATTTGATAGCCCAATCCTTTCAGGCAATGCTGCTGAAGATTCAACAGAACTCTTTGAAACTGACTACTTCGGAACGCCAGCCTACTTGAGCCAATCAGGTCAGCTTTACCTAGAAGCAGGGGCTATGGCTCTTGGTCGTGTCTTTGACTTTGGTCCAGTATTCCGTGCTGAAAAATCAAAAACACGTCGTCACTTGACTGAGTTCTGGATGATGGACGCAGAGTACTCATACTTGACACACGATGAGTCACTTGACTTGCAAGAAGCTTATGTAAAAGCTCTTCTTCAAGGTGTTCTTGACCGTGCACCTCAAGCCTTGGAAACTTTGGAACGTGATACAGAACTCTTGAAACGCTACATTGCAGAGCCATTCAAACGTATTACTTACGATCAAGCTATTGACCTCTTGCAAGAGCATGAGAATGATGAAGATGCTGACTACGAGCACCTTGAGCATGGCGATGACTTTGGTTCACCACACGAAACATGGATTTCAAACCACTTTGGTGTGCCAACTTTTGTTATGAACTATCCAGCAGCCATCAAGGCCTTCTATATGAAACCAGTTCCTGGAAATCCAGAGCGCGTGCTTTGTGCAGACTTACTTGCTCCAGAAGGTTACGGAGAAATCATCGGTGGTTCTATGCGTGAGGAAGACTACGATGCCCTTGTCGCTAAGATGGATGAACTTGGTATGGACCGTACAGAGTACGAATTCTATCTTGACCTTCGTAAATACGGTACTGTACCACACGGTGGATTTGGTATCGGTATCGAACGTATGGTAACCTTCGCAGCAGGAACAAAACACATCCGTGAAGCTATTCCATTCCCACGTATGTTGCACCGTATCAAACCATAAGAACAGGAAAACGCCCATGTGGCGTTTTTTCGAATTCCAGAGTTTTTACTTGCGTAAAAAATTGTTTTCTAGTATAATAGTTTATTGTGAGCGAACCTCACTTACCCCTTGCAAAGTCTTGGGGTCATTAGACCAAAAGGAGGAACATATCAATGGCTAAATACGAAATTCTTTATATCATTCGTCCAAACATTGAAGAAGAAGCTAAAAACGCTTTGGTAGCACGTTTTGACTCTATTTTGACTGACAACGGTGCAACTGTTGTTGAATCAAAAACTTGGGAAAAACGTCGTCTTGCATACGAAATCCAAGATTTCCGTGAAGGACTTTACCACATCGTTAACGTTGAAGCAAACGACGATGCAGCTCTTAAAGAGTTTGACCGTCTTTCAAAAATCAACGCTGACATTCTTCGTCACATGATCGTCAAAACTGACGCGTAAGAAGGTAAACTATGATTAACAATGTTGTACTTGTAGGGCGTATGACACGTGACGCTGAGTTGCGTTATACCCCATCAAATGTAGCAGTTGCGACTTTTACTCTTGCAGTAAACCGTACATTTAAGAGTCAAAATGGCGAACGTGAGGCTGATTTTATCAATGTCGTTATGTGGCGCCAACAGGCTGAAAACCTTGCTAACTGGGCTAAAAAAGGCTCACTTATCGGGGTGACAGGCCGTATCCAGACTCGTAGTTACGATAACCAGCAAGGACAACGTGTCTACGTGACAGAGGTCGTGGCTGAGAATTTCCAAATGTTGGAAAGCCGTAGTGTGCGTGAGGGTCACACAGGTGGAGCTTACTCTGCACCAACTGCAAACTATTCAGCACCTACAAATTCAGTACCAGACTTTTCACGGGATGAAAATCCATTTGGAGCAACAAATCCATTGGATATTTCAGATGATGATTTACCATTCTAATGGACAACTAAAATTATAAAGGAGAAAAAACATGGCTCAACAACGTCGTGGCGGATTCAAACGCCGTAAAAAAGTTGATTACATCGCAGCAAACAAAATTGAATATGTTGATTACAAAGATACTGAGCTTCTTAGCCGTTTCGTTTCAGAACGTGGGAAAATCCTTCCTCGTCGTGTAACAGGGACTTCAGCGAAGAACCAACGTAAAGTAACAACAGCTATCAAACGCGCTCGCGTAATGGCTTTGATGCCTTTCGTAAACGAAGATTAAAAAAAGACCCGGGTGGGTCTTTTTTCACGAGCTTTGAAACGAGAAGGTGAGTTAGGTCCAGTGGACCTCTTTTTCATAAGCTTGAAAACAAGAAAGCGAATTAAGACCCGGGTGGGTCTTTTTTTCAGGTCCGGGTGGACCTCTTTTTCACGAGCCTTGAAATGAGAGAGCGAGTTGAGTCCAGTGGACCTCTTTTTCATGAGCTTTGAAACAAGAAAGCGAATTAAGACCCCGACGGGTCTTTTTTTCACGAGCCTTGAAATGGGAGAGCGAGTTGGGTCTGGTGGCTCTCTTTTTCGTGAGTTTGAAAACAAGAGAACACATTAAGAGCATGATGGAGCTTTTTCATAAACATGTTTCTTTTCTCATAAAAGGACTTATACTCAATGAAAATCAAAGAGCAAACTAGGAAACTAGCCGCAGGCTGTACTTGAGTACGGTAAGGCGACGTTGACGTGGTTTGAATTTGATTTTCGAAGAGTATTACAATAAAACTGTAAACTCTTTGAACATAGGGGATTTGCCTACTTTATGGTATAATGGAAAGAGTTAGATTGAAAGAGGTAGTGAGATGGATGCGAAATTAAGATACAAGGCAAAGAAAATCAAGATTGTCTTTTTTGATATTGATGATACCTTGCGAAATTCCAAGACTGGTTTTATTCCGTCTTCAATCCCAACTGTTTTTAAGCAATTACGTGAGAAAGGAATTTTGACGGGTATTGCTTCTGGACGGGGGATTTTTGGTGTTGTACCAGAGATTCGTGAACTCAAGCCTGACTTTTTTGTGACCTTAAATGGGGCTTATATCGAAGATAAAAAAGGTCAGGTTATTTATCAACATCAGATTGATAAGTCAGATGTTGAGGAGTATATCTCTTGGGCCAAGCAAGAGGAAATCGAGTATGGTTTGGTTGGGAGTCATGATGCCAAGTTGTCGACTCGCACCGATATGATGAGTGAGGCTATCAATCCAATTTATCCCGATTTGGATGTGGATCCAGATTTCCATGAAAAAGAAGACATCTATCAGATGTGGACTTTTGAAGATAAAGGGGATGATTTACGCTTGCCTGACAGTCTCTCAGACAAACTTCGCATGGTTCGTTGGCATGAGCATTCGTCTGACATTGTGCCGATTTCAGGCTCTAAGGCGACAGGTGTGGAACAGGTTGTGGAACATCTAGGCTTGAAACCAGAGAACGTTATGGTCTTTGGAGATGGGCTCAACGACTTGGAACTCTTTGATTACGCTGGAATCAGCGTCGCAATGGGAATTTCTCATGAAAAAATCAAAGAAAAAGCAGATTATATAACAAAAACACTAGAAGAAGATGGCATTTTTGATGCCTTAGAAGGATTTGGTATGGTAGAAAAAGAATTGCATTTCCCACAAGTAGACATTGAAACAGTAGAAGGTCCTCTTGCGACTATTAAGACCAATCACGGAGACTTGCGTATCAAGCTCTTCCCTGAACATGCTCCTAAAACAGTGGCTAACTTTGTAGCTCTTTCAAAAGATGCCTACTATGATGGTGTCATTTTCCACCGTATTATCAAGGACTTTATGATTCAAGGTGGAGACCCAACTGGAACTGGTATGGGTGGCGAGTCAATCTACGGCGAATCTTTTGAGGATGAGTTCTCAGAAGAACTTTACAATATCCGTGGTGCCCTTTCCATGGCCAATGCTGGTCCAAATACCAACGGCAGCCAGTTCTTTATCGTGCAAAATCAACATTTGCCATATTCTAAGAAAGAAATTGCTCGTGGTGGTTGGCCAGAACCGATTGCGGAAATCTATGCTAACCAAGGTGGGACACCTCACCTAGACCGCCGTCACACTGTTTTTGGTCAGCTAGCTGATGAAGCTTCTTACGCTGTCTTGGATGCAATTGCTGCTGTTGAGACAGGAGCTATGGACAAGCCAGTTGAAGATGTTGTGATTGAAACTATTGAAATCGAGGACTAAGATGAAAATCGGTGATAAGCTAAAGGGGCGTATTACAGGGATTCAGCCCTACGGTGCCTTTGTTGAGCTAGAGACGGGTGATACGGGGCTGATTCACATTTCAGAGATTCGGACAGGCTTTATTGAAAATATCCATGAAGCCTTGAAAGTCGATGAAGAGGTTCAGGTTCAGGTAGTGGATTTAGATGAATTTACAGGGAAAGCTAGTCTTTCTATCCGTACTTTGGAGGAAGAAAAGCACCAGTTTCCGAGACGGAGACGCTTTTCAAGCGACCGTTTTAACTATGGCTTTGCGCCTCTCAAACGAATGATGCCAATTTGGACCAAGGAAGCCCTTCAACATTTGAAGAATCAGAAACACTAGTTAGAAATTTCTATCTTTTGTAATATTAATATAAATTTGCTATAATAGGACCATGGAAGAAGAACAATTATTAAAATCAGGGGAGCGAATTAACCAGCTCTTTTCGACAGATATCAAAATCATTCAAAATAGAGAGGTTTTTAGCTATTCGGTGGATAGTGTTCTCTTGTCACGCTTTCCACGTTTTCCTAAGAAGGGATTGATTGTGGATTTCTGTGCTGGGAATGGAGCAGTGGGGCTATTTGCTAGCACTCGTACTCAGGCACAGATTTTGGCTGTTGAGATTCAGGAGCGTTTGGCGGATATGGCTGAACGCTCTGTCCGTTTGAATGGTTTGGAAGAGCAGATGGAGGTCATCTGTGATGATTTGAAAAATATGCCTGCTTACATCCAGGGAAGTAAGGTGGATATGATTTTGTGTAATCCGCCCTATTTCAAGGTGGATCCTCATTCCAACCTGAACGAGAGTGAACATTACCTCTTGGCGCGCCACGAAATCACGACCAATTTGCAGGAAATCTGTCGTAGTGCCCAGAGTATTCTCAAGTCCAATGGGCGTTTGGCCATGGTTCATCGACCTGATCGACTTTTAGATATCTTGGACAGCTTGCAACGGCATAATCTAGCCCCTAAGCGCCTGCAGTTTGTTTATCCAAAGCGGGAAAAGGAAGCCAATATGCTCTTGATTGAAGCTATCAAGGATGGCTCGACAAATGGCTTTAAGGTCTTACCTCCTTTGATTGTCCACAATGATGATGGTTCTTATACTCCCGAACTTGAAGAGATTTATTATGGATCATAAGGCTTATATGTATGTGCTAGAGTGTCGTGATGGTTCTTATTATACAGGGTATACGACTGATGTGAGAAGACGCCTCGCTGTCCACAACAGTGGGAAGGGAGCCAAATATACACGAGCTCGCTTGCCAGTCAAACTCATTTATGCTCAAGGTTTTGCTAGTAAGGAAGAAGCCATGTCGGCTGAAGCCCTGCTCAAGCGTAAGAAACGACCGCAGAAGGAAATATTTTTATCTGCAAATCGAGATAGAAATTTACTCAGTTATTTTGAAGAGTAGTGAGGAGTCCTTTGACTCCTCTTACTTTTGTCAAAAAGCGAAAAAAATGCTACAATAAAGAGAATAAACAAAATGAGGTATTATCATGTCTAAGATTCTAGTATTTGGTCACCAAAATCCAGACTCAGATGCCATCGGGTCATCTGTAGCCTTTGCCTACCTTGCAAAAGAAGCTTATGGTTTGGATACGGAAGCTGTTGCCCTTGGAACTCCAAATGAAGAAACAGCCTTTGTCTTGAACTATTTTGGTGTGGAAGCACCGCGTGTTATCACTTCTGCCAAAGCAGAAGGAGCAGAGCAAGTTATCTTGACTGACCACAATGAATTCCAACAATCTGTATCAGATATCGCTGAAGTAGAAGTTTATGGTGTTGTAGACCACCACCGTGTGGCTAACTTTGAAACTGCAAGCCCACTCTATATGCGTTTGGAGCCAGTTGGATCAGCGTCTTCAATCGTTTACCGTATGTTCAAAGAACATGGTGTAGCTGTGCCTAAAGAGATTGCTGGTTTGATGCTTTCAGGTTTGATTTCAGATACTCTTCTTTTGAAATCACCAACAACACATCCAACAGATAAAGTCATTGCTCCAGAATTGGCAGAATTGGCTGGTGTCAACTTGGAAGAATATGGTTTGGCTATGTTGAAAGCTGGTACAAACTTGGCCAGCAAATCTGCTGACGAATTGATTGACATCGATGCTAAGACTTTCGAACTCAACGGAAATAATGTTCGTGTTGCTCAAGTAAACACAGTTGACATCGCTGAAGTATTGGAACGCCAAGCAGAAATTGAAGCTGCAATGCAGGCTGCTAACGGAGCAAACGGCTACTCTGACTTTGTCTTGATGATTACAGATATCGTCAACTCAAACTCAGAAATCCTAGCACTTGGTGCTAACATGGACAAGGTTGAAGCAGCTTTCAACTTCAAACTTGCAGACAACCACGCCTTCCTTGCTGGAGCCGTTTCACGTAAGAAACAAGTGGTACCTCAATTGACTGAAAGCTTTAATGCTTAAGATTTTGAGTGTTAATTCAAATTAGGAAAGGCTAGTTTGAATTATAACGAAAGGAGTTTCGGCTCCTTTTTTCTAGGAGTGAAGCATGTTAGCAAATGGCGATTTGATTTTTGTGAGAGATGAGTCGGATATGGGACAGGCCATCCTGACTTCCACAGGCAACTATAGCCATGTTGCCATTTATTTGGATGGGATGATTTACCATGCTAGTGGACAGGCGGGTGTTGTCTGTCAGAAACCAGAAGACTTCTTTGAGTCCAATCACTTGTACGACCTCTATGTCTACTCAGAAATGGATATTCAGTCTGTCAAGGAGAGAGCTTGCAAGCATCTTGGAGCACCTTACAATGCTTCTTTCTATCCAGATGGAGCTGGTTTTTACTGTTCCCAGTATATGGCAGAAGTCTTACCGATTTTTGAAACTATTCCCATGAAATTTGGAGATGGGGAGCAGGAGATTAGTGATTTTTGGAAGGAGTATTATAGAGAACTAGGTTTGCCTGTGCCTCTAGACCAAGCTGGGACCAATCCTAGTCAATTGGCAGCCTCTCCTCTGTTAGAATGTAAAGAAAGGAATCTTCATGATTCAGATTTTTAATCCATCTCGTTTGACGAGACAGCCATTTTTTGGAGAATTGATCCGCTATCTGGACCAGCATGAGGATGTGATTCTACGGGAAATTAAGGCTCAATTTCCAGATATAGCAGTTGATAAACTCATGGAAGAGTTTATAAAGGCAGGCTTGATTCGTCGGGAAAATAAGCGTTATTACCTTAATCTTCCTATGCTTGAATCACTTGATAGTCTCGAACTGGATCAAGAGATTTTTGTCAGCGAAACTAGTTCGGTCTATCAAGCCTTGTTGGAGCAGCGTTTTGAGACGGAATTGCGCAATCAAACCAATGCAGCTATTTTAGTTGAAAAGACAGATTTTGCGAGATCAAAAATGACCCTGTCCAATTATTTCTACAAGGTTAAACAGCAGTATCCTTTGACAGAAAAACAGCAGGAGCTCTATGCCATTTTGGGAGATGTTAATCCAGAGTATGCTCTCAAATATATGACGACTTTTTTGTTGAAATTTCTCAAAAAAGATCAGCTCATGCAGAAACGCCGTGATATCTTTGTGGACAGTCTAGTCGTCCTAGGCTATATTGTTCAAAAGGAAGATGGAAAGTATGAGTTGGTTGTCAAATTTGATAAGGAAAGTCTAAGTTTTTATCTAACATAGAATTCTGCTCTGAGCAGTTTGTTTGACTTAATGATATAATAAATATATACTTAAAATAACGATAACACTTATCGGAATAAACCTAAAGGAGACAATCATATGTCACTTGAAAACAAATTGGAACAAGCAACAGGCGCTATCAAAGAAGGATTTGGTAAAGTTACTGGGGATAGCAAGACTGAAGCAGAAGGTGCTGTAGAAAAGACAGTTGCTAAGGCAAAAGAAGTAGTTGAAGATGCTAAAGGTGCTGTAGAAGGTGCCGTTGAAGGTTTGAAAAACGCTTTTAAATAAAAATAGAAAAAATCAAGGGATTCATTTCCCTTGATTTTTTACTATCTTATAAATAATTTTCTGCGACGGCTGCATCTCCTGGATAGGCTTCTTTCTTGCCTTGGACGATTTGGTAGCAATCGGCTCCCTTACCAGCGATAATGACAGCATCTAATTCGTGATTTGTGATAGCCATAGCTGCCTTGATGGCTTCTTGGCGATCCGCAATTTTTTCAACAGGATGATTGATGTAGCTACTAATTTCATCTGCAATGGCCATTGGGTCCTCATAGTTGGGGTCATCAGCAGTCAAAAAGACTTGAATCTCAGGGTGCTGATTGAGGAGGAGGCCAAAGTCCTTACGACGGCTTTCACCTTTATTTCCTGTCGAACCCAGAACCAG
>NZ_CAUQCJ010000029.1:0-23513 GCF_963516515.1 uncultured Streptococcus sp.
GGTGCCCACGGAGGACTTACACCTCAGATATACGACATGCCCGTCGTACTACAAAAAAACGACGATTTAAATCGTCGTTTTACTTATATAAATATGCAATCTTTTTTTGAAAATACGTCTATTTATTTTTTATTGTTTTTTATTGTAGAGCAGACCCAAGCGAATGAACATAGGTTGTAAAAAGCAAATGAAAAAATTGCGAGGATAATAGCTCCTGTATCTAAATAACCTCTTTCAAGACCGTTTTTCAACAACAACAAGCCTGTAGTTTCGACAAAGATCAAAAATAAAAATATATATAAAATTTTCACATTAAGCATATTGTTACCGCTTTCTTTTTATTTGGTTTTATTGTATAATAAAAGTTGAAAAAAATCAAAAATAAAAAGGAGTTTCCGTTATGTCTAAGATGTTTAAATGCATGTGTTTGCTAGTTATGTCTATTTTCTGTATGTCTAGCATTTCCCCGTCGCTTGTTGTTTTTGCTGATGATAGCTTATCGGCAAACTCTAAAGTTGTATCTGGTGAGGCTCAGTTTGAGAATGGCTCATCAGTGCGGTTCGGAGATACGCAAGTAAATATTTTAAGTGATGAAGTTCTTGAGGTGGTCAATCCAGATGGAAGTGTAGACACTATTGAACAACGTGCTGATGGTGTCTATGTCAATGGGTCATTCTATATGGCTTATCAAAAGAATGAAATCGACCTAAATATATCTTTTAGATCATACGATCCTAATGTTTGGAATTACGTCAACACAATACATGGGAATAAACTAGCCAACACATTCGCTAACTTCATGATTCAAACTGGAATATCCGCGTTTTTTGCTATTATAGGTTCTATGGTGGGTGGCCCATGGAGTGGCATAATTAGTGGAGCATATATTGGTACGCAAGCTTATGAGAGTTACTTGGAGTCACAAAGCCCATATCCATACTACATAACAAATACTTATATCCATGTTGCTCAAAGAAAATGGAAGTTTATCACTGGATACTATAGAAACTCAGATTATACTGGGTATGAAAAAACCGAAACAACCTACGTGAATTTCTAAAATATAAACCCTGCCTTTATATCTAGGCAGGGTTTATATTTTAGTTAATTGCTCAAGTAATTTGTAAGCATAATACTTGCGAAACTCTATTTGCTCAAGCAGTTCAAAAGCTCTTGTTTTTTATCCTCAAGCTCAGCTCTCCTTTGCTCGATTTCTTCACGTTTTTGGGCGATTTCTGCTTGCGCCTCGGGAGTTTCCAAAGTGCCTTGTGACTTGTGAAATTCTACTAGCATATCAACGATTTTTGGGTCTAATTCGTTGACATAATCAGGATTTGACCATTTCGGCACGTTGCTTGCAGGTGCTTGCTTTTTGCCGCCTTTTTGGGGTCAGTACACATCAACCTTGATATTATGCGTTTTGTAATGAATTAAAAATTCGTTAGTCTTTTCTAAAATTCAGATCTTTCAAACTCTGCACACTGGCATTAATCACCGCGCCGACAATCAAAATCTTAGCGATGAGAATAAACCAGAACATCATGACCACCACGACGACGGAACTGAAAAAACGGACGTCCACTAGGTGATTGACATAATTGTTAACATAGACTGAAAAGATATTAAGTAGTAAGACCAAGGTCAACAAGACAAAGGCACTACCTGGTAATACAGAGCGAATGCGTCGCACCTTAACATTGGGTAGGAAATAATAAAGCATAACCAAGATGGCAAAAATCAAGGCATAGACCAAGGGGCCTGTCAGGTCTTGCAGATAATTAAAGAGAGGACTATCCGATTGCCAGTAGCTTTTGATAAGGTTGAGGAGCATGCGACCAAAAACACTCAAAAATAGAGCCAAGGCAAAGAGAATCTGCAAGCCGAAACTGACAAATAAACTCATGAGCCGATGGGAAATCATCCCACGATTTTTTGCCACTCCATAGGCTTTATTAAAGGCTTTCTGCAGGAAGTTCATGGATTTTGAAAAGGTCCAGAGAGCTGACAAAACTGCAAAACTCAATAAGCCCGTTGAAGGTTGGGTCAGTACTTCTGTAATAATCTTTGCGACCACATCATAAACCGTATCTGGCAAAAATTCATTGACAACCTTTAAAAAATTGGAAACTGGAATCTGAAAATAGGGGAGCATATTGACCACCACCAAAAGCAGGGGGAAAATCGAAATCAACCAATAGTAGGCTACTGCGACACTGGTCAACTCACTATCCGAAGCTTGATAATAATGCAAAAAAGCTTTTACTAAAGGCTTGTCTGTCTGCTCTTTCCACCACTTCTTCATGTCACACTCCTTTATTTACAATCTTATACTCAATGAAAATCAAAGAGCAAACTAGGAAGCTAGCCGCAGGTTGCTCAAAACACTGTTTTGAGGTTGCAGATAGAGCTGACGTGGTTTGAAGAGATTTTCGAAGAGTATTAACTAATTTCTTCTTACCAATTCCACCATATCATAAGGCAGGGTATTGGCAGCTTCCTTCAAGGAATAGTTCTCTAAGTTATTCACATTTTGTCGTAACTTCTTGGCATACTTGGTCGTAATCAATCGTTTCTCTTCATATTCGAAAATCAACTTGCGCTCCAGATAATAGCCTCTCAGCATTTCATCGATATTGTTGGGTTTGACGCGATTGATAACCCGTTCGACAAAGGCACCACTGGTAATAATAGCTGTTTCTCGGAGACGAGAATCCTGCATGAAGCTGATTAAAGAACTCTTATAAACCCCTTTAAGGTTCTCCAGACTTTCGATAATCATCTCTGTATTTTCTAGATAGAGCTCTGCAATTTGGTCATAGTCAAGGGCTCTGAGTTTCTGTGATTCTGCATTTTTCCAACTACGGAAGGTCTTGCCTAAGGTAAAGACCTCATGAAGGAGAAAACGTAACATCCGCAAGGAAACAAGGAAATAATAGGTTAAGCGTGAAGCAAACTTGCGATTGATACCTTGTTCCATGTTTTTCAGATAACGTTGGTAAACTCGATAGGCACGCTCACTCATCTTGCCTTCTCCGTAGGCCTGTTCCAAACCATCACTTTCAATACTGAGGATGAGAAGTTTCAAGGTCTCCCAGTCCTCCTTAGCATTTTTATTTTCTTGACTCAGGATGAGGTTTTCTATTCGTCCATGATAATTGTCAATAGCTGCATAGAGAGGAAGCTTATTCTTATGAGTTTCAAGTTCTTTTTCTAACTCCGAAGTAACCTCATTCAAAATGGCGATATGCATGAGATAATCCTTGCTTTCTTCCTGTTCATCAGAAAGATGAGGCAAGACCAAGAGACCTGTTAAAAAGCTGACAAGCGTCACACCTGCGACGAGGAAAAGCAAGAGAGGATACTCCTGCTCTAGATTACTTGGTATCAGAAGAATCGTAGCAATCGACACCGTTCCCTTAACACCTGAGAAGGTCAAAAGAAGCATGTCCTTCATATACTTATTTAGCTTTTTCTTGAGACGTCTGGTTCTATAGGCATAATAGCCATAGATCATGACAAAACGAATAGCAAAGAGGACAAAGGTAAGGGCTATAAGAGATACCAATAAAAGTAAGGGATTATAGATTGGATTGGTCAAGATAGGTTCTGCTATCATTTCCAGCTCCATCCCTAAAATCACAAAGACAGAACCGTTGAGCATAAAGTTCACTGTATGCCAGACTGTCTCGGTCACCGTATCCACTTGGGCTTCTAGGAGCGTAATTTTCTTAAAACGGCTTGCCTTCAAAATCCCCGCAACTACAACGGCAATAATCCCTGAAACATGGACTTCTTCTGCCAGAAAGAAAGTCACCAGAGGCAAACTCAATTCTAATAAAAGCTCGCTGGCAATATCCGTTGCTCTCACACTTAGCAAGAAGCTATGGAGGAAACGGTTGGTCATGGCTGTTAAAAATCCAATCAAAAAACCGCCTAGGATTGAAAAGATGAGCGAACTACTAGCTTGCCCAAGGGAAAAAGCTCCTGTTGTCCAAGCTGTCAAAGCTACCTGAAAGGCCACCAAACCAGAAGCATCATTCAAGAGTCCTTCACCCTTAAGGATATTGGACACGCGCTTTGGAAAGCTAAAGCGCTCAGAAAGAGAGGCAAAGGCCACTAAGTCCGTAGGCCCAAGGGCTGCCCCAACAGCCAAACAAGCTGTCAAGGGAAGGCTGAACCAAAGAAGATGGGCCAAGCCACCCAAACTCAGGGTCGAGATGAAAATCACTGGAAATATGAGATAAACAATGATTCGCCAGTGTTTTAAAATAGCCGTAATATCCGCTTCTTCCGACTCTCGGAAAAGCAAGGGCCCGATAACCAGGGCCAAAAACAACTCCGTATTGAGGTGAAAGTCGGTATTGGGTAAAAAGAGACCAATCACAATTCCCAAAAGAATTTGCACCAAAGGGAGAGGCAAAAAGGGCAGGAGCTTATTGGTTGTACTTGAGACAATTAAAACCAGTAAAAATAGGATGAGGTAAATCAGTAATTCCACGCACGTCCTCCTTAATCTTTTTTACAACAGGATTCAAATATCTCCTTCTGCTCTTTGATTTTTTGGTCAATCTTGGAACAATCCTTGTGCTCAATTTTTCTCTGGCACCGTTCCATCTCAAGAGCAACTAATTTTTTCTTGATTTTAAGCATTTTTTTGCTCATATGCGCTTGGTCTAACACACCCACCGCTCGTTCGTGGTGGGTTGATTCGACAAAATTCTGGCGCATGGCATCCAGCTTTTCACGTAGGTATTGTTTATCCATGTCTATATCTCTCTAATTTCTCAATCATCACTAAAAATGGTGGGTTGTTGACTTGGTTTAAAGTTCGGTAAATAGCAGCTGTATACTCTTGTTGGTTCAACTGGCTCACAAAATCCAAGACAGCATCCCTCTCGAGGTCGCCTCCTTCATGACCATAGTAAATCATGATAGCAATTCGTCCACCTTTGACAAGTAAGGCACACAGCTTTTCTAAGGCTTCAATCGTTGTCTGAGGTTGGGTAATGACTGACTTATCAGCCGACGGCAGATAACCCAGATTAAAAATCCCTGCCTTGGCTTCTGTCACAAACTGGTCCAGTGTCTCATGACCTTGTAAAATCAACTGGGCATTTGTGTAACCAGCCTGGTTCAAACGCTCTTGCGTCTTTTTCAAGGCTTGCTCCTGAATATCAAAGGCATAGACTTGCTTGGCTAGCTTGGCTAAAAAAAGCGTGTCATGGCCATTTCCCATAGTCGCATCTACTACGATATCATCCTGAGTCACTACCTCAGCCAAAAAATCATGTGCCATCTCAAGTGGTCTTTTCATTTTCAAACTCCTGTTTTACAGCCTTGCATCCTTGAACACTTCCACGACGTCGCATCTCCATCTCAATGCTATTGAGAACTTCCCATTTATTGAGACTCCACATAGGCCCAATCAGCATATCTCTAGGTGCATCTCCCGTGATACGGTGGATGACAATATGCTTGGGAATGATTTCCAGCTGATCACAGATAACCTTGACATATTCGTCCTGACTCATCAGTTGCAAGCGTCCTTCGTGGTAATCCCGTTGCATACGCGTATTGGTCATCAGGTGAAGCAAGTGCAGTTTAATTCCTTGAATATCGTTATCCGTAACACAGCGGCGAACATTTTCAACCATCATCTCATGGCTTTCACCAGGCAAACCATTGATCAGATGGGAAACAATCTCAATCTTGGGATACTTTCTCAAACGATTGACCGTTTCCACATACAATTCATAAGAGTGGGCACGGTTAATCAGGTCAGAGGTTGCTTCATAAGTAGTCTGCAAGCCCAATTCAACCGTCACATGCATGCGCTCCGATAACTCAGCTAAATATTCGATGGTTTCGTCTGGTAAACAGTCTGGTCGCGTTCCGATATTGATTCCTACTACACCTGGCTCGTTGATAGCCTGCTCATAGCGCTCTCGGATGACTTCCACCTTTTCATGGGTGTTGGTAAAATTTTGAAAATAAACCAGATACTTCTGAACATCTGGCCACTTGCGGTGCATAAAGTCAATTTCCTTATAAAATTGCTCACGGATAGGCGCATCTGGTGCTACGATAGCATCTCCAGAACCTGAAACCGTACAAAAAGTACAGCCCCCATGAGCCACAGTCCCATCACGATTGGGACAGTCAAACCCCGCATCAATAGGGACTTTAAAGGTCTTTTCTCCAAATAGTTTTCGATAATAATCATTCAAGGTATTATAAGATTTCATAACTTTCATTATAACAAAAAACACCCACAATCTCAAAAGCCTGACTTTCCTATAAATTCCTCTGTTTCTCGTTTCCTTTAGCCATTTTTTATGATACAATATGGGTATGATTTTAATGAAATTAGCATCTATTTTATTATTGATACTGACCTTAGTCGTCTGCATTATCATAACCAAACTTTTTAGATTAAAAAAACTAGGACGAAACTTTGCGGATTTGGCTTTTCCAGTCTTGGTATTTGAGTACTACCTGATTACAGCTAAAACCTTTACCCATAATTTCCTCCCTAGACTAGGCCTAGCCCTCTCACTCCTAGCCATTGTTCTCGTTTTTTTCTTCCTTTTGAAAAAACGTAGCTTTTACTATCCTAAATTCATCAAATTCTTCTGGCGTGCAGGGTTCTTATTGACCCTTGTCATGTATATTGAGATGATCGTTGAATTGATGGCTCAGAAATAAAAAAATGAAATCAAAAACACCTCAATCAAACTGAAATACCGTGATTGAAGTGTTTTTTCTTTATATTTTTTTTAATAATTCTTATTTTCCTTCTTTATCAGGAAAGAGGTAACCAATCCCTACACAAGCTAGCACACCTGCTCCAATGACCAAGCCACTTGAAATTGGCAAAAGATCCAAAATTGCATTTGCGATGATAAAGGCAATAATGAAACACATCAGACTAGCCTTGTAGTCTTTTTTCAAAAGATTCTCTAGAGTGAAAAAGAGGAACAACCCTACCGGAATCAATGACCAGAGGTTGACATCCAAACTTGACCAGCCTACAGAACCAAAATACAATACTGTCGCTGCTGCTAGTAAAAAGACAATCCCCAATAATTTTTTCATTTCTTTATCTCCAATTTTTTTAGGAACTTGACTTATCTGATAGTGACGCCTCCTGTTCCTTACAAAAATCATTATAACAGAGGTCATTTTCAAGAACAAGTTCTTTTGCCTATCTGGTCTCAATCTTGGTCTAAGTGACTCAATAGTTAAGAAAAAAGAAAAGAAGCCCAATGAGCTTCTTCACTTTGCCTATTGCAACAGTATTTTTATTCTATAGTTCAATACAGTATTTTATGAAATTAGTAGAATCCAAAAAATCTTCCTATCTGTAATAAGAAGATTTTTTGTTATCTAAATAAAGTACATTAATACATTCTAAAAGAGTATAATTATCAATGTAAACTTAAGTATTAAGTATTAAATAGTAATTGTCACAAAATTGTTTCATCACCACACTATCTCATCTCAGTATACAAAGCATTTTTCTATAGCTTTTGTCCTAATCTTGATCTTTTTTCTTCAATCCAAGGAGTGACCCTACTATAAACAATATTCCAGCAATGAATGGTGTAAAACCTTCTCTAACTGTTCCGGTTTTTGGCAATCTATCAGAATTGTTAGTATCCGATTTACTATCAATATTGGTATGTTTATTAGCTATATTCTCTGGTTCATTAAGATAAACTTTCTTCTTATTTTCAAAGTTTTTATCATTTTCATCAGGAACTGTAGCTGCGACCTCCTTAGTTGAATCAGGTTTTTGTGAATGATTTTCTCTTTGTAAATCCTCTTTTCTGTGACTTTCATCTAATTGATTATGCTCTACTTGCACCTTATCTTTCTTTTTGGATACATCAAAAGTAGGTTTAGTTTCCTCCTCCTTTTTCTCCTCTATTTTCTTGAATACAGGTTTTATAAGGGTATCTTTTGATAAATTAATAACATAACCAGCATCTTTTTTCCCTTCGAAATCAGCAATTTCCCAACCATCAAATTGATATCCTTCTTCTAATTCACCCTTATAGACAGGTAAAATGAAATCTTCTTCCGACACTATCGTTGAACTCATTTCTTTTCCATTTTGAATGGTCACAGTTACTGTATGAGGTTTTAGTTCGCTTACCTCTCCCGTATCTTTGTTTAAAATGAATTCTTTTACGGTCGTATTTCTTGCAAAATCTTTTACAAGAATCTTAATATTTAGTGTCTTATCTGCTAGTTGTTTAATATCATCAAATGATTTATATTCTTTTCCATTTACATAAATATGTTTGTCTTGAATCTCACCATCGAATCCATTATTTCTTTTATCATTGATATTAAAGACTACAGATTTTCCCTTAGCATATTCGATACTAGTATTTCCTTTTGGATCAATGTTTACTTCTGGTTTAACATTATCATATAAAAATTGATAGTGTACTCCAATCGCTTTCGCATTCAAATCGCTATAGCCAGTTTGAAGGTAAACATTTCCATCCATATCTGTTACCTTATCTGGAAATCCGTTTGCTTTATAGTCTTTCATCCCCCAGTCCATGATGTCACCGTCTTTAACATTAAGCTTAATGTTAAAATCTCTAGTGTTATCAATGTGTAAATCTCCATAGATTAAATAATTATCTACAACTGATTCATTAACTCTCAACTCCCAGTTGAAACCACCCTTATCAGAAATCTTACCTCTTAAATAGAATTCTGGATTTCGTACATAAATTTTATTAAATTTAGATGGATTAAAGTAGTTCTTGTCCATTGAAAGATTTACTGGTTTTGCATCAATAAATAACGTAGAGCCATCTTCTTTTATAGCTTCTACATTGGACTTATCCTCTCCAGTGTACTCTTTATCATCTTTACCAAATAATACAAGTTTAGACGGATCTGTTACAAGATTTCCATCTTTATCGATTGCTTCCCCTTTATCATTCATTCTAAATGTAAACACTTGATACCTTACAATGTTAAAGCCGTCCAAAGCCGACATTAATACTGATTGAGTACTTCTTCCATCTTCAACATTTCTACTATCAGCATAAATTATTTTTTCTGATAAGACTCTTAGATTAGGATTGGCCTTTTGGATTTTTGCTATATCTTCCTGGCTATAAACTCCATTTCCTTCTAACATATCCGTTTTTCCAGGATTATAGGTAGTCACTTTTAGTGCATAGCCTTTTCTTAGAATGATGTTATCCTTTAATAGATATTGTTGTTTTTCTGAATCAGAATAGATTTTACCAGATTCCATTTCAGTTAAATTATTTGGTTTATTCTTTGAAAGATCTCCTTCTCCTAATTCTATGACATTCCCATAACTTGATGCATAGGGATATTCTGCTTTAGTTTCCTTATTTTTTTCAGGCATTCTAATTTTAGTTTCAGCTTTTGTCTGATTATCATCTTTAACAAAGAATCTCATATCTCCTGCAAAAGCTAATCCATCCACAATATCATTAATATTAGCGTATAAATCAAATGTCATCGTTTTTGAGTGGGAATCATACTTAGTCGTTTTGATTTCTATAGATTTATAGTTATTTCCATAGTATACCTTGGCATTTTTAGAAACATTACTTATCTTTCCAAGAATTTCAAAGTGTCCATCTTTAGACGGACTTAAAACACCATAAATTTTTGATTTGATTTCGTCAAGTTTTTCAGTTTCATATTGTAAGGCACTACCATCGTCATAAGCAATAATATTTCCCTTATCATCGTATTTATAATCGTATTCCTCTATTCTCTTACCAGTTTCACTTGTAAAGTCATCAGCTTCTCTAAATTTCTTTTTTATGAGTTTCTTCAAGTCTTTGCTTTCAAAGTCTCTAATTGTTGAAATGGCTTTATTGATAGTCAAGCTAGATTTTTCTTCGACAGACTCTTCATTTTCTCGATGATGTTCTACCTCAGTTGTATCTTTTTCAAGACTATCATCTTTGACGTTTTCTAAATTTTTAAATTTAGATTCTGCAATCTCGCCAAGCTTTTGGTAGTTAGATGAATCTTGATCAGGATCTACTAGATAATAGGAAATCATCCCCTTTTCATCAGCATGATCAGCAAATTTAATTCTATGAATCTTTGTGAAATTGCTAGAGCCATCTAATGCAATGACTTCAATGATTTTTCCTCTTAAATCTCCTGCACCATTAATTTCATAAATGGTATTTCCGTCTTTGTCAAGTTTTCTGTTTCTTCCTTGACCCTCACCTGCATAAGTTACTTCAAGATTTTTCTCAACCTCTCCATCTTCATTAACCAGAGCGGCGCCAGCATACCAAACTTCGTTGGCAATCTCATCAAATTTTTCAGGATGTTCTTTCTGATCTCTCGCAAATAAAGTTTCATTCTTGTATTGCTCTTTTACCTTATGATAAGTATCCTTTGTAATCAACTTAATTTTTTCAGGATTTGAAAAATCAACCGAAACAATCTTAGGGGCTGTGTTATCAATTTTTACAGGAATATAGGAAACCTGCCATGGGTAATCTTTAGTTAATCTATATTTAAATTTATAGAAATATTGACCTTCTGCAATCGGTTCAAATTGACCTCTTATCTTAGTAGCAGGATCTTGGTTATCCTTACTCTCTGGTGCATTTTCTTCTCTACCTCTAGGGTTATAGATGAGTCCATCCCATTTCAAGTCGCCCCAAACTTTTAGCTTAGAAGATTTGATTCCCTTTGCATCATTTCTTTTAGAGTTTAAAATTCCTTTAACAAAGTGTTCTCTCGAAATGACTTTTAAGTCTATTTGATTTTCTCCCTCTTTATTTGTATTTACTATTGAAATCATTCCTTCTTCTGCACTTCTTAATACAAGTGGAGAAGGTGTTAATCCTCTTTCAAGTTGAGCATCTTGAGGATTTCCATTTGAATCTAAAGGATAAATTTTAGCAATATTAGAACCACTTGATGATGGTGCGTTGATCCCTTCGTTATTGAAAGCAAATAATTCTGGATTTTGATCTAGGGATGTTGTATTTTTATCTTTTCTATTTTGTATAACTCCTGCTGGATTAAATTTATCTATACCATGTTCTCCACCAATCCCCTTATTTAAGGTTCCTGGAATTTTTGGTTTACCATCATCATCATAACCTTCCATTGTTTTTGATTTTGAACCTTCTTCCCAGGCCCATTTATCAAGGATTGGTTCGTGGTTCCAATTCCCAGCAAATCCCATTAGAGGCATCGATAAAGAAGGTTGGAAGTTTATTTTCTTCCCGTTGGAGTTTAGAGCTTCCATTTCTTCCACTGACTCAAAATGAATAAATGATTCTACAAATTTATTTTTATTTTTAGCCTCTCCAACGTTTATAACCGCATTTAAATCAAAGCTAGAATTTGGGCTTATAGTGAAAGTATCATGCTCAAATGTGATATTTGCTCCTTTGATTTTTTCTGGGTGAATTTCTGGAACAATTTGCTTCCCATCTGGAGATTTTTCGTCTTTATATGTTTCATCCAGTTTTAGTCTGTCAGTTAGAGCATCTGTAGTTATAGCAGATGCTGAAACTTTAAAGGTCAAAGGTCTGTTTGATGTATTGTGAAGCTTAATTGTAAAATATTTTTCTTCTCCTTTTATTTCTTTAAGAGAAATAGAACCATAAGAGTTTACCAAACCTTTAGAATCCGTGTTTTTGAAAGTCGCTAAGACTTCGTTTCTCAAAGCATTGGCAACATTAATTAGCCCTGCTCCTTGTTGTCTAGGTGATGCAAAGTATTGACTCTTTTCTTTCCAAGAAGTCGCATCCATCATAGGGCGTGCAGTATTTTGCAGGGCTATTTTTGTAAGACTTGTAAGATCTATTTTGTCATCTCCCTTAAGATTTTTCAATACAGGTCTTTCAAGCATTTCCTTTAACTTTGGTCTAATCAAAACAGTAGAAGCTGCCACGATTGGAGTTGCCATACTAGTCCCTGACATATAACCATAAGTTGATTTCCCATTAATGACATTGAGAGTGGATTTAATGTTTTTACCAGGTGCTGAAACATCAGGTTTTAAAAGTAAATCTGTTCTCGGTCCCCAAGATGTGGATCCTGCTGGAACTATGATATCTTCTTTATACAGTTCTTTGTCTGTGTCAGGTGCAAACTTAAAGTCAATTTCTTTTTCATCACCTACATTCGGTTTATTAGAATTATAGCTTGCCATATCAATTGGATAGTATTGCTCCAATTTATCTTTAAAATCTTCCTTATTATTTCTTTTGACTTTAGTTTTTTTATCAGGGTTAATCATGTTCCATAACTTTACACCATCATCTCCTGAAATTGAGAAAACTTGACTAGTAGTTCCTTCATCCTCCTCATATCCCATAGCTGGGAGCTCTGTCCAATTATCTCTATTGTAGTAATTTACAGTATTTACAACCATAATGGCGCGTGCGCCCTTATCCGTTGCTCGTTTAAAAGCATTTTTTAAATCCTTTGTATAAATTCTATCCATTACTGCAATTTTGCCCTTAAGATCCAAACCTATCAAATCTTGGTCTTGCCCCTTGCCTATATATACAAATTTTAATTTACTAGGAGCTTTTGATCCATCTTCATTTGTTATAATTTTATTTTTATCGAAAAAGGCCCCTATATTTCTGTATTTAAAACTTTCTCCTCCAATCTTAACTTTGTCAAACTCAACTGTTTGATTTTTAGCAGATGCGACCGCTATCGCATCTTCATGTGCTGCAGTTCGTGTTACATTTCCAGTGTCGGTCATTTTCAGATTATTATTTGCTACTAAATCCCAAGAAGAACTTGAAGCAGAAGTCGCATAGTTACCTGTAGCTACGACCATTGGAATGCCTGCTTTTCTTAACGCTCTAATAGCTTGCCAATATTTTTCACCTACAAGACCTGTTCCTGTAAAGCCAGATGATACCGAAACAACATCGACATTGTGTTTGATCGAATCTTCAATAGCATGAAACATTGTTTCATCCCCTGCGAAGCCAGATCCTGCGTCAGAGTACATTTTATAAGAGAAGATCTGTGCATTAGGAGCAATTCCATCTATTCCGTTAAAGTTTTTGATATCTTTTTCAGTATCATTTCCCGCAAGAATCCCAGCAATATGCATCCCATGTGGATCAAAATAATCACTTCCATCATCAGCTTTTTCTACAGTAACTTTACCACCATTATAATAATTGAAAGCATGAGGAATTTTATCACTCAACCAGAAATTTTTATCAGTACCTTTTAAGTCTTCTTTTTTAAATCTCATTGAGTCTTTGGCATCATCATCGATTCTCATAGCCTTATGCCTATAATCTGTCCCCGTATCGATATTGGAAATGACCATACCTCTACCATCAAAGTTTTTCCCAAATGGAGCATTGATAGATTTTAGGTAATCAATTGCCTCTTCAACTCCAATTTCTTTTCTGGCATGATTCATCATAGGTTGGACTTTTTGTGACCTTTCAACCGATGAAATACCTTCTATTAGTTTAATTTTGTCCAGAGTATCTGGAGTTGTTTCTATTGCAACACCATTAAAAACCGTATCATAAGTATATAAAACGTTTGTATCCTTAAGATTAGATAATTCCTTAATTGCTTTTTCTCCAGATTCTTTATCTTTAAATTCAGCAATATAGACAAGTCTATCTTCTTTTTGGGGATTTTCTGTGTCTTTACTTGCAGATAAGTCTGCATTATCTCCTTTGTATTGATTAGAATCTTCTTTTTTGATTGTTGCTTTTTCATTGTTAGTTTTATTGTCTATCACAGATTCTTTACTAACAACTTCTTTTTCCTCAATAACTGTTGTTTTCTTCTCTTCAGTATCCTTTGAAGTTTCTATAGCATTATGAATGTCTTCATGTTTTTCTTTGTTTTCTTTTTGTTTACCTACTACTTTTTCTTTATCAGAGATAGTTACAGCATCTTCAGAGCTAGATGTGTCTGCTAAAACTACCTCATTAGGGACATATGCTGCTAAAATAACTGCAGCTGTGGTTAGTGACAATACTGTACTTTTTTTCATTTTAATTCCTTACATATTTATTTAACTTCCGATAGATAGAAAACTTTAACTTTGCTAGCCTTTGTTATAAAAAGTTTTACTAAGTATTATCTAGGAAATAGAGTAGTACATTTATATATAATTGTTAGCTCTCTGAAAAATAGTATATCAATTAAAAAAATTTAAGTCAAGAAAAATTAAGACGTGTTAATTTTATTTTTAATGTGTATTAAAAACGATATAAAAATTTCGTACTTAACTGAGATACATTATCAGCACATTCACACCATCAAAAATAGTAGCAATCAAGTTGAAACACTATCAGAACCACAAAGACAGACATAATTGATGCAATAACAATACTATTAAACAAAGTAAATAACCGATAAGAACTAGGCTTAACGGCTATTTTCTACATATCTAATTTTGCAAATCTTCAGTCATATATTCACCTGTGACCTAGGCTTTACGAGTGCCTTGCTCTAGCAACTAATACTCAATGAAAATCAAAGAACAAACTAGGAAGCTAGCCGCAGGTTGCTAAAAGCACTGCTTTTAGGTTGTAGATAGAACTGACGAAATCAGTAACATATATAAGGCAAGGCGAAGCTGACGTGGTTTGAAGAGATTTTCGAAGAGTATAAGCTAAATCGGCGATTACACTTACAGTATAGCGCTCTGAGAATAGGTGTCAAGAAATTTTCATCTCTATTAAAAAAAGCCTGTCCTGAGACAAGGCTTTGATATTCTATTATTTACGAACCTGCACTTTCGTAGGCAGCCAATCCCCTATCCCAGAGTTTTAGGGAGATACCAAAGAAAAGAAGGGAAATCAACATCAAACCTCCTATGTTAAAGCAGACATCCTTGTCCTGCAAGAAATAGCTGGCAGGATAGTAGGCCGTAAAGGCAAAAGGCACGATAAAGCTAATCAACCAACGAAGAGATGAATTGTAAATGGAAATGGGATACTTGGCAAAATCATTAAACATATAGAAAATGTAAATCATGGCGCCTGACTGCTTGGTCCAAAAAGCGATGCTAGCTGTCGCGATTTTTAAGGAAGTATAAATCAAGGTCGCAAAAGGAATACAAACTAGAAAAATCAGGAATTTTGGAAGAGTCCAAGCAATGCTGGTCACTGTTGTTCCCAGTAAAATACCACCGACCAAGAGTTCACCCAAGGCATCAATCTGAAAAGTTTCGACTAGAATGTGAAAGAGAGGATTGATAGGACGTGTCAGATACTTGTCAAACTCCCCTTTTCGCACCAAACGCTGTCCCAGAGCCCAGAGATTATCAAAAAAGAGATGGTCCAGCCCCTTAGGAATCAAAGAAAAACCATAGATAAAAGCAATTTCTTGAAAAGTCCAACCTTCTAGGGATGGGATATGTTGAAAAATGACATTGAGAAACAAGAGGTTCAAGCCTTGGGTTAGAAAAACTCCCAGCACACCAACCACAAAATCCACCTTGTATTCCATGATTTGTTTGATGTATTGTCTGATAAAAATCAGATGCATGCGTTGATATTTTTTCATACTAACCTCCTTGAATGGTGATAAAGGACTGGACTCGTTTCCAAATCAACTGAGACAAGCCCACCATCACTAAGAGCCAGAAGAATTGCAAAGCGAGCGCCTGAAGAATCTGATTAGCATCGTATTTCCCAACAATGATCATAACCGGAGTATAAATCAAGGATGAAAAAGGCAGGAAGGACAGAATGTCTGAAACAACCTTTGGAAAGAAAGCCAAGGGAATCAAACTTCCAGACATAAAGGCCACTATGGAAGTCTTGAGTAGATTGGAACCCCATAGATTTTTAAACACAAAGGCAGAAAATCCAAAACAGATATTAAAGAAAAAGTTAATCAGATAGGCCAGCGTTAAGCTAAAAAGATAAAGGACAGTTAATCCCAGCACTTCTACAATCCCTTGCCCAGATAAGATTTTCATCAACACAATGACACTTAAAAATGGAAGGCCAACAGAGATAAAAATCAACCACTTGGAGCCAAGCTCTGTAAAAAGGTAAGATGCCGCAAAATGCACTGGTCGCAACAAGCGCATGATGATGGAACCATCCTTGACCTCCTCCCCAATCATAAAGGACGAATCTGATCTAGTCAGAAGATTTGTCACAAAACTCATGATGATGTAGAGGGTGATATTTGCCATACTAAAGCCCTGAATCAAAGACTCTTGCGAAGAATCAAAGACAGCCTTCCAGAGATAAAAGGCCACAAAAGCACCCATAACATCTCCGATCCGATAGAGAATAAAGTTGACTCGATAGGTAATCAATTCCTGAACACCTGCATTGATAAAGGGTTTATAACGTCTCCACAATTTGATCATCTTAGAGCTCCTTTCGATAGAAGCGGCGGATAATGTCCTCGATATCTGTATCCACCATCTTCAAATCGCGAATTTCAAAATCAGACAGGGTTTGCTTGATAATGTCAGCTGACTGGTAGCGGGAACTATCGAATTCAATGTTGAGGCTATTTCCTTGTCTATCAATGCTCATATCAGACAGGCCTTCATAGTGAGAAAGGAGATGACTTTGACCCGGTACTAGTTCAAAGGAAAGAGTCTTCATCTTGCCAAAGGTCTCCTTGAGCTGGCTCACCGTTCCATCAAAAATCTCCTGCCCCTTGTCAATCATGAAAATCCGATCACAAAGTTGCTCAATATCACTCAGATCATGAGTGGTCAAGAGAATGGTTGTTTCTTCCTCCTGATTGATCTGAGTAATAGCTCGACGAATATTGTCCTTTACCGAAACGTCCAAACCAATGGTCGGCTCATCTAAAAAGAGAACCTTGGGATTGTGGAGCAAGGAAGCTGCAATGTCCGCCCGCATGCGCTGTCCCAATGAAAGAGTCCGCACGGGATCCTTGATAAAGTCCTTCAAATCCAAGACTTCATTCAAAAAGTCCATACGCTTATGAAAGAGCGAGTCTGGTACATCATAAATCTCCTTCAAGACCGTATAGGTCTCTTGTAGCGCCAAATCCCACCATAGCTGGGTGCGTTGTCCGAAAACGACACCAATATCTTTGACATAATCTTGACGATTGTCCTGGGGAATCTTGCCGTTAATCCGACAAAAACCAGATGTCGGTTTTAAAATCCCTGTCAGCATTTTGATGGTGGTTGACTTCCCAGCACCATTTGCCCCGATAAAACCTAAAATCTGGCCTTTTGGTACTTCAAATGTTAAATCCTTGACGGCTTCAAAAGTCTGCTTTTCAGGATGAATAAAAGAACGCAAAGCCCCCTTCAATCCCGGTTCCTTAACAGTCTTCACAAAATTTTTCTGAAGATGTTCCACTTCTATCATTGCCATATCTATCTCCCTATCGCAAGGAATAGCAACATTGTATTTTTGACTACAAATATTCTAAATCCTTACTTTCTACACCTTCTACATTTTATTGCTACAGAAGGCTTTATACCAACCTATTATAGTCCAATAAAAACTAGAATGCAAGCGTTTGCCTATGGATTATGGAATTAGAGATTTCATTCTTAAAATAATACTTTTGAATCAAAAATTCTGGTTTAATCATTTCCTTGAAACACACAAAAAAACACACAATGAGTAGTCTGGTGGCTAAGAAAAAGAATTTTTTTAATCAAAAAGATTCACGATTCCACTGTTATTCCTTTAGCATTTAATTATTATCATCATCCTAAATAGATTTCTAACCCCTCAATTACTCTTTAAAAAATCTTCAATCTGAGAAACTATTTCATTACTTTGATAATGGTAGAGATCATGAGGCACATCAACATACACAACTTGAACATTAGGCTGGTCACTTGCAAATTCCTCTGAAACATGCTGCCATTCTGATTGGCTAAAGCTAGTACCATCACCATTAGAAACCATTAGTAAGACTGGAATTTTCGGATTAATGTTTGAGGGAACTTTCTTGGCATTTTCCTTTACTAAACGAGATTCATTTAGCATAGCTTGTGACATCAACTGCTTATAAGCTAGAAGTTTATATTGTTTTCGTTCATTTTCAGTAAGAGTTGAATTTTTTATATAGAAGGACTCAGGGAAGTAGCGTAATAAACCAATCTTGCTGCTCCAAAATGCCACAGTGATTAAGGCCTGATTTTGCTTTAAATTCTCATAACTAGCTGGCAGTGCCCAATCTAACCCAACCAAGGTTTTCACTTCATCAGGATATTTTTCCTGCCAAGCTAAACTCTCAAGACTAGCCATGGAATGAGACAAAATGATAAAAGGACCTTTGACATTTTCTTGTGAAAGAGCTTGACGCGTCTCAGACAAAACCTCCATCACATCTCTTGAATGATTGCTATCATCACTATAACCATATCCTGATCGCTCCACGATGACTACCTTATACCGTTTCGAAAAGGATTCCGATACTTCTTTAAAGTCCAATATAGGAGAAGCAATACCAGCACCTGAGAGAACTACTATAGTCTCAGGACCATTCCCTTCAACGTAAACATTTATTTGATGTCCATCGACGAGAACTTGTTGTCCCATAGGTGTCAGTGAGGCTTGTTCCTTTTCCAAACTGATACGGTGAAAGATGAATGTAGCTGCTAGAAACAAAAGAATGAAACTAAGAAAGCCAAGACTACATTGTTTTAGTTTTTTCATAGCATTATTGTACAAAAAATAAGTCCTTTAAGCAACTTAAGATTGGTTCTTCTACAATATATTCACTATATATTCAGACATAAAAAACCCACCCAATGGGCAGGTTTCATCTATACTGTTCAGCTAGATTATGCTTTACCTTCTGAACCGAATACGTCGATACGTTCTTCAACTGATGCTTGGATAGCTTTTACACCGTCAGCCAAGAATTTACGTGGGTCGAAGAGTTTTTTCTTGTCGTATTCTGCTTCGTTTGCTTCGTAGTCACGAGCAAATTTACGAGTTGCGTTAGCGAATGCGATTTGGCATTCAGTGTTAACGTTAACTTTCGCAACACCAAGTTTGATAGCTGCTTGGATTTGCTCATCAGGAATACCTGATCCACCGTGCAATACGATTGGGAATCCAGGAAGAGCTTCTGTCAATTTTTGCAAGTGATCAAGGTCAAGACCTTCCCAGTTTGCTGGGTAAGGACCATGGATGTTACCGATACCAGCTGCCAAGAAGTCGATACCAGTTGCAACCATTGCTTTAGCGTCTTCGATTGGAGCCAATTCACCTTTACCGATGATTCCGTCTTCTTCACCACCGATAGTACCAACTTCAGCTTCTACTGAGATACCTTTAGCGTGTGCTTTTTCAACAACTTCTTTAGCCAATTTAAGGTTTTCTTCAACTGGAAGGTGTGAACCGTCAAACATGATTGAAGTGTAACCAACTTCGATACACTCAAGTGCATCTTCGTAGTGACCGTGGTCAAGGTGGATAGCTACTGGTACAGTGATACCCATTGATTCAACAAGGTTAGCGATCAAGTTGCGAGCAACTTTGTAACCACCCATGTATTTAGCAGCACCCATTGAAGTTTGGATCAAAACTGGAGCTTTTTTAGCTTCTGCTGCACGCAAGATAGCTTGAGTCCACTCAAGGTTGTTTGTGTTAAATCCACCAACTGCATAACCGTTGTCACGAGCTGCTTGGACAAATTTTTCTGCTGAAACGATTGCCATTTTATCAGGCCTCCTGTATATTTTTATGGGACATCCCATTTACATCGTTCATTTTATCACTTTTTGACAAAAAAATCTAGTTTTTCCCGCAGTTTCGATTGAATTTCTTCTAGCTTCATCTATGTAAACCCTTTCTATCCCTAGTCTTGGGCGACTTTTGGAAAAGCTATGAAGAAGGTCAAACGATTCTCCTTCATCTCAAAACGATAGGGTAATTTTTCATGTTCTAATAGACTCTTAACCACAAAGAGCCCCATCCCATACCCCTTGGCCTTGCGACTAGCATTGTCAGAAAAAGACTGGGCTAGTTTTTCTTTTTCTTCTGGACTGCAGCTATTTTCGATAAAAAGTTCCCCTTCTCTTTCTCCAATTCGAACCAAGCCACCTGGAACAGAGTGCTTAATGGCATTGCTAATGAGGTTAGAAAGAATTAATTTCATGACAGATGGATTTAGATAGACCTGCTGACGGCTTAAGCTATTGTCTATCTGGAGTTCTCTTTCCTTGGCTAATAAGGCATAATCCTTAACCAGACTTTGCGTCATCTGGTGTAAGTCAATTTGTTCCCTATCATCTCGCAACTCCTGCACAGACGAGAGAGAAAGTATCTGGAGAATGTGGTGATTGAGCTCATCCACAATTCCTAAGGCTACTCCCAGATAGCGGTCTCTATCCTTATAACGACCAACATTTTCTTTCATGTTTTCGATCAGGATTTTCAAACTAGCCAGCGGTGTTTTCAATTCATGGGAAGCCCCTCGTAGGAATTCGACCTTCATCTTTTCCAGCTGAAGAATGGCTTCATTCTTGTCATGCAAGTCCGCAATGACAGTCAAGAGATGATGGTAAAGGCTATTGATTTGTTCCTTGAGATCACCAATCTCATCCTTGGAATCCACGCGCAATCGCACTTGGGAATCCAGTTCCATCATCCGACGGGTTACTCGCTTGATTTCCAAAATCGGAGCAACAATGGTCCGAGCATAGATGTAGGCCACTAAGAGGGAAATCAGAAAGGATGCCAACAATGTATAGGGAAGAAACTGGAGACTGATTTGCTCTGCTTCCTTTTGCAGGTCCATGGATGCTAGAAACTGGAGAGTCATGGTGCCACCATCTTGCGTTTTCACCTCGCGCTCCTCGATAAAAAGAGAAGTTGTCTGACGTTCCGTATCCAAAGGAAGGCTGTCCTTGACTTCTAACTTGTCCTCTGTCATCTCGCCCTTAACGGCCCCCTTGATATCACTAGTCTGGGAATATAGGTCTAACACTTGCTCGATGCTCTGCCTATCCTTCCCTTCTAGGGACTGGGCAATGGCTGTCGCTTTCTGACCAATGGTTTCCTGACGATGGCTCAGATAAGTCGAGGGAAAGAGAAAATAAATGGCTAAATGAAGACATACGACCAGAACACTAAAAATCGAGAAGGTATAGATAAATATTTTTGTAAATAAGCCTGTTCGTTTCATTTTCGCTCCAATTTATAACCAACATTGCGCACAGTAAGGATACAATCCAAATCCAGCTTTTTCCGCAATTCCTTGATATAGACATCAATGACACGGTCAAAGGGAACCTCATCTGTCGCTTTCCAGACGGCATCGATTATCTGAGATCGAGTCAAGGCTCGTCCTTCATTTTTCACCAAATAGTCCAAAATTTCCAACTCTTTAGCATTGATAGCCACTTCTTTACCTGCTAGGCTTGCACTGTAGCTTTCAAAGTCCACCTTGGCATCCTTATAGGAGAAGACTCGTCCCGTATCATAATAGCGCTTGAAAATCGCGTCTACCCTCACTTTTAAGAGGGATAGGGAGAAAGGTTTTTCCAGATAGCCATCTGCCAGAGAGGCAAAGGCACTCATCTTGTATTCTTCATCCTGAAAGGCTGTTAACATCAAGACAGGAACCTGACTGGTTTTACGAATCTCAGCTAGAACTTCCAGACCATTGAGCTTGGGCATCTGGATATCCAGTAAAACTAAGGCTACTTCATAGCTGGAAAATTTTTCTAAGGCTTCCTGACCATCCGCCGCCTCAATGGTTTCATAACTACAATCCGTCAAATAATCACTGACACCCTCACGGATCATCTCTTCATCTTCTACAATTAAAATTTTCATACTTTAACTGCTCTCTATTTTTTATTTTTCTTATACTCAATGAAAATCAAAAAGCAAACTAGGAAGCTAGCCGCAAGCTGTACTTGAGTACGGTAAGGCGACGCTGACGTGGTTTGAATTTGATTTTCGAAGAGTATTAGAATAAATACCTACTCTATTTTCTATTATAGCCTCTTACTGACCTTTTGTCTCTAAGAAACCGACCACTAGATAAAACAAAGAGAGCCTATCGCTCTCTCTGCAAACATTTCACTCTCTATGAACTGAAAATTATTTAGTTGATTTTGAAAATGTTACAACGTAATTATAATCTTTCCCATTAGCTTGATATACATAGTCCTCTTTGAAAGTATAGCCACGTTTGCTCAACTCTTCTTTCTTAGCTTCAACTTGGTTCTTAACTGCTACTTTCACCTGTTCATTTGATAAACCTTCCGCAATTTCAAGAGAAGTTCCATTGATATCTCCTAGGAAACCTGCAATATCCTTCATTTGATCAAAGTTATAAAATACATTTACTTTGACCTTTTGAGGAGCTGGCTGTTCTAGACTTCTACGATTTCTGCTAGCCCGTGGTTGAACTGCTGGAGCCATTCTGAAACCTGAAGTTCCTGTAGCCTCCTTAGTGAATGTGACAACGTAGTTATAATTTTTCACAGTAGTATCTTGTTCAAAAATAATGTCATTTTTCACATAATACCCTCTAGCAGCTAGGTCTTTTATCTTGGCTTGAATTTTTTCTTTTACTAATTCTTTTGCCTGTGCTTCACTCGTTCCAGCAGGAATTGTAACAGTGTTATCTTCTCCTGGGTCAGATAGGAAACCATGAATATCTGGCATTCCAGCGAAGTTATAACTAATATTTACGGTTCCATCTGGTTCTGATGTTGAACGTGCTACTCTTCTTGCTCTTGCTTGAACTGATGGAGCATTTCTAAAACTTGAAGTCCCTTCTGAAGTTGAAGAAGGTTGTGTTGGAGATGCTGTTGAAGTTGATCTTTCTTCAGTAGCAGGCTGTGTTGGGCTGGTTGCCGTAGCTTCACCTGAACCATGACCTATTACCGTACTTCCATTGTCAATAGTAGTTCCTTCATTACGGCCATTTGTTAAATTATCTTTATTATAGTTTGGTGCTGGTAATTCTTCACCTGGAACATCAATTTCATCAATTTTTGTTTGATACTCGTCCGCAGCAGCTACAGCAGCATCGTAATCTTTAGCATTATTTATTGTCGCTAATGCTTCTTCTTTTAATCCATTTAATTTTTCTTTTAATTTTGTTTTTTCTGCTTCATCTTTAACTTTTTCTATTTCACTAAGTTTTGAAGATGCAATTCCTTCAATAATATCTTGTCCATCTTTTTTCGCTCCCTCAAGTTTTTCATCTTTAGGTGCTACTTCTTCAGATGAATTTTCTGCCTTCGGTGTTGTTGCCGCCGGTTCTTCCGTTTTTGGTTCAGTTCCTGCTGGCTCTTCCGCCTTCGGTGTTGTTGCCGATGGTTCTTCAACTTTTGGCGCCGGTGTCGCTGGTTCCTCTGCCTTCGGTGTTGTTGCCGCCAGTTCTTCTGTTTTTGGTTCAGTCGTTGCTGGTTCGTCCGCCTTCGGTGTTGTGCCGGCTGGTTCGTCCGTTTTTGGTTCAGTCGTTGCTGGTTCGTCCGCCTTCGGTGTTGTTGCCGCCAGTTCTTCTGTTTTTGGTTCAGTCGTTGCTGGTTC